>JAKAWF010000469.1 GCA_021817025.1 bacterium | reverse complement strand
TTAGAGGAACAGCCGGGAGCCCGCAGACCGCTTTACTTGGAGTTATGCCGGGTGCATACTGCTCGTAGCCGGGGAGGATGCGCGATGTTGCCACCAGAGCTGTGTCATCGACAATTGCCAGCCCGCGCGTCCATCCCGGCAGCCGACAAATGACGCTATATCCCGGCTTGCCAGCTTCGACTGCCACCAACTCGCCATACCCGCTGTTTGCTATCAGGATTAGGCTGCGGGCGAACCGGGCAGAGTGAGGCCGGGTAAGGCCCGCAGTCATCGGTTCTCTCGTAAAACCATCAAAGAGGACCCCGCGGCGGTCGACGGCGAAGTTGCGGTGCCCCGGTCGACGGTTGCTCGGGTGCGCCGAGGAGGCGGTAAAGTACGACTGCGCAGGCGTAGCACCGGCCGCGATTGAGTTCAGTTGAATGTAATTCCGCCCTGCCATCGGGGCCCCGTTCCGCGTTACGCACTGCGGCCACCAGACGTCGGCCACGCAGGAGGAGTCCGCCAAGGATACCAACGTGTTACGGCCAGCGGCCGTTCCGTGGAGGACTCCGCCGACGAGAGCTAGGTCATGCAGGTAGAGTGACCCGGGAAAGACCGTCGACGCTCGCGGTGCGAGGGGTCGAAATACTTCAAGGTCATAAGACTTTCTCCGCCAGTGTAGTGGCAATAGGGCAGTAATTGGCTCTAGGGAGAATATGATGTTTGGGTTACGTGTGCTAGCCACGTAGAGGACCGCAATGGCGGGGTCGAACGCGAGCCCCGAGGGGTGCGGCATGGGAAGGTATGAGACATGGGGTCTGCCTTTCCAGATTGACAGTCCAAGCAGGAAATGTTCATATTCGCGACCCACGATCACCGTCACGCCACTGCGCTCTACGTAGTCCCACCAAGCTCCGAGGGCTTTGGCACGGAGGAGCTTTGGATCGACTCGCTCGGATTGCGCCGAGTGGGTCGCTACTCGGCTCGGATCACGCCAGCGGTCCTGGGGTGGCGTCGACGGGCTCACGTGGTGGCGTCTCCCAGATGGCGACCCCGGCGATGTCGGGCGTGCGGCGTACACCAGAGGTGGCGTAGCGCCCATGATTGAAGCTGAATGTTCAAACGGTGGTTGGAGCCCACCACGTTTCGGTTCCAACGGCACCCGTACGCGCGGTACCCTGAACCACGGTACGTTAACTCACATGGCTCTTGGTATCTTAAACGATTAGGCGTCAACATCAAGACGGCTTGACCTTGAGTGGCTTTGTCTTTATGGGACGGCTGAGACTGCTTTGGAGCCGCAGGTTAGCGTTGGAGCGAAGCATCCTACTAATGTCCGGAAGCGGCGGCATTTTCTGGGTCTCGCGCTCGGGACGCGAAGATGGGCCAGGTCCAGTGGGCTTGCAACCCACCGCTTCGGGAGCCCCCACGGTTACCAGCGCGGCCAGGAGAACACCACCGACAAGCGCCCAGTAGTTGAAGGCTGCCCACGGGCTGATCAAAAAGACACCGAACGGGAGCACTGCGGCCCGCAGGAGCAAGCCACCAAGATCCGTAGGTGGCCGATAACATAGGCCAACGGCCAGGCCGGTAAGTAGAACCACCGTCGCCCACAGCGGCACGGCAGGGAGCCCAGCCTGGGTCAGTGCCCCACTTATCGAGAGGGTGCCCGGTGGCGGGCGTAGGTGCAGAAAGAAGCCAATGGTGTCCGCCCAGAATCTAGTTGGCCCAGCCCAGAGTACAAACGGGAGGTAGATAAGCGCAGCGGCTCCCGCGCCCGCGCCGGAGATCTCCCTCCTCATTCGAGGCACCAGCAGGAAGAGAGGCACCAGAACGGGCAGAATGGTGAACTTGGCCCCTATCGCGACGGCGAGGCAGACCACCCCAAGGCCGCGATGACTGTCGCGCCACACCAGCCACAGCAGGAAGGGCGCAAGCACATACAGCTCAGTCCAACCGAACCAGACCAGAACGGGCAGGAGCGGTACCGCCAAGATCAGCGCGATCACGGTGGCCCGCTGGGGGGCGGAGGGGAACTGGGGCGACCTGAGGGTGAGAGCCGAGAGCGCCACCACACAGATAATCGCCAACGCTAGACTCACGTATCGCGGGTCGCCCAGCCAGGCACCGGGTATCGCCAAAATGGCCGTGGCCGGGCTGTAGGTGAAGGGTAGGACGTGCGCTCCGGGAGTGGTCGAGGGGTAGACGCCGGTATACGGGTCCAGACCGTGGAGCAACCGGAGGGCACCGTCGCGGACCATCCAAACGACGTCGATGTGGGCGGACCCAGCGGCCAGCGGCCCAACCGCTTCCTGCAACCAGCCCACTGCCATCACGGCCAAGAGGGCCATCAGGTAGGGCGTCGGCCCACCAGCCACGACGAGGAGCGCCGCCAGGGTCATCGCTAGGGTGAGCCACCAGGGATTGCCGGCAATCCACCCCAACGCCCAGGTCAACGTTAAGGCTGGTACAGCTAGGCGCCACACCCCGCGGGGGCTACCTGGAACCTCCTTGCTCCAGAAGGCGGCCGTTACAGCCACGAGCGACAGCGCGAGGGCGATCGCTGCCGCGACCGAGAAGTAGCCGCGGTTCTCCATGTCGGCTAGGGAGAGGGCCGCGACGGCGGCGATGATCAACTCGACCCGGCTGAGCGGTTGCGGCACTCGAATCAGGCCCGCGAATCGGGTCACCATTGCGGCAGTTTAGCGACGACCGGACAGGAAACTCGTCCTTACGATGACTTGCGACCGTATCGGAACCGATGCGCCACGGCTTAGCCACGCGGAGACCCGCTCTGCCCCGTGCCGCTCAGGCGGTCGCCCCATGACAGCGCTTGTACTTCTTACCTGATCCGCACGGGCACACGGCGTTACGGCCCACCACCGGCACAGCCTGGCCAGCCCTCGGGTCGGCCCCGGCGCTGGCCCCGACCACCGCCGCTGATGAGTGCGTGGTCGATGGCCCCACCAGCCCCCCGATGGTCGGCGAACCTTGGGAGCGAAGCTCAGCGCCCCCCGCCTGACCCGCTGCCCCCACTGCCGGCGCCGCCTCCGGGTGGGTGGCAACCCCCTCAAGCGGCTGAGGTGTCATGGGCTGGACCTGGATCTGGGAGTGGAACAGGTAGCGGACTATCTCCTGCTTCAGCGACTCCTGGAATGCCTGGAAGCCGGAGAACGCCTCC
>JAKAWF010000468.1 GCA_021817025.1 bacterium | reverse complement strand
TGTCTCTCTCGAAATGCTCTTCCAGGCCAGGCGAAGGCCTGGCGGCTACCCGCTCGTACGGGGCGACCTCGAGTCGCTACCGTTCTCGGACGGTTCTCTGGCGAGCGCTTTCGCCCGTCATTCCTACCTCCACGTGCCCAAGGAACGCGTCGGCCACGCCCTCGCCGAGCTCTCCCGCACGCTCCGGCGAGGAGGTCTCCTGATGCTCAGCCTGATCGAGGGCACCCACGATGGCCGCGACCTCCCTGGCGACGATTTCCCTAGTCGCTACTTCGGTTTCTGGACCGCTGGCGAGCTCGGGCCAGCCCTGGCCGGCTCCGGCTTCACCGACATCAATATCGAGCAGGCACCGCGCCAGCACGGCGAAGGGGACCTGCTTGTGACCGCCAGGCGGTAGCGGAGAGCCTGGCCCAGGCTGCCGAGGTGCTGTCGTGCTGCACTTCCGGCCTTGCGCCCCGGCGAGGGGACGAGCCGGCATCAGGGCGGCGCCGAAGATTAGCGCCGATTTCCGTAACAGGGAATTAGCCTCAACATCGAGGCTCTCTGGGCTGAGGTGTCGGGTGGTGGGCCTGACCTGCCGATCGCTTCCGGTTACTGGGGAATCCTTCTTTCAGAGTTCCCGGCGTGTCGCTCACAGTGTGGTGGTGATATAGCTGCTAAACTACAGGCGTGGGATTCGGACTGACGACCGTGGAGGGGCGGCCGATTGCGGCCATGAGCCGGCGCGTCGACCAGGAAGCCCAGCATTCACAGGGGTTTCGCTGCTCGCTGCGAAGCTGGCAGCGAGGCGAACCGGTCGCGGTCGGTTGACGGGGGCCCACGATGACAGCCCGATCACCACAACAGCCGCCGTCGGAGCTCTTCACCGCCCCGGCACAGGTGAACCAGCGGCGCTACGAGGCGCTGCGGGCGCACTACGTGGAGGGGCTGTCCTACGCCGAGGCGGGCAGACGCTTCGGCTACACCCGCTGGGCGATGATCGACCTGGCCCGTCAGTACCGGGCCGGGAAGCTGGCCCTGTTCGCCCCAGCGGGCCGGCCTGGTCGGCGGGCGGGGGCCGCGCCGCGCAAGGATGCTGTCCGGGCCCGGGTGATCGAGCTGCGCCGCCAGGGACTGTCGACCTATGAGATCTCCGCCCGGCTCAGCGTCGAGGGGACCCCGCTCAACCGCACCTCGGTCGCAGAGATCCTCGCCGAGGAAGGCTTCGGCCGGCTGTTGCGCCGGCCCGAATCGGTGGCGAGCATCAACCCGGGCACCGCCGGGCGCGACACCCGGCTGCCCCGGGCGAAGGTGATCAGCTTCCCCGCCTGGCCGGAACGGCTCGATACCATCCGGGCCGGGCTGCTGCTCGTACTGCCCGACCTGGTTGCCTTCGACCTGCCGGCGCTGGTCCGCGCCGCCGGCTACCCCGGCACCAGCGTGGTCCCCGCCCTCAACTGGCTGCTGTCGCTGCTGGCCCTCAAGCTCACCCGCACCCGGCGGGTGTCCCATGTCGACGACCTGCTCAGCGACCCCGCTGCCGGGCTGCTCGCCGGGATGGCGACGTTGCCGAAGAAGTCCGCGCTCACCGACTACTCCTACCGGCTCTCCCACGACCACCAGCGGGCGTTCCTTGCCGCCTTGGACACCACGATGATCTCTGCCGGGCTGGCCAGCGCCGACCAGGCCATCTTCGACCTGGACTTCCACGCGGTCATGCACTGGGGCCACGACCCGGTACTGGAAAAGCACTACGTGCCCAAACGCTCCCAGCGGGCCCGCTCGGTGCTCACCTTCTTCGCCCAGGACTCGGGCACCCACAACCTGGTCTATGCCAACGCGGACCTCGCCAAAGCCACCCAGGCCCGCGAGGTGATCGCGTTCTGCGACCACTGGAAGAACCTCTCCGGGCACGACCCGCACCTGCTCGTCATGGACCAGAAAGTCACCACCCACCCCGTCTTAGGCGAGCTCGACGCCCGCGGGGTGGGCTTTCTCACCCTGCGGATGCGCTCACCCAGTCTCGTCGGCTACATCAGCCGGCTCACCCCGGCCGAGTTCACCACCATCACTTTGGACCGGCCCGGCCCCTACAACCGGCCGAAGGTCCACGAAGACCGCGCCGTCAAACTGACCGGCTACCCAGGCACCGTCCGCCAACTGATCGTCACCGGGCTCGGCCGGCCCGCCCCCACCGTCATCATCACCAACGAGCACGAACTGCCCCTCAAAGCCCTGATCGTGCATTACGCCCGGCGGATGACCATCGAACAACGCCTCGCCGAGATCATTCGCGCCTTCTGCGCCGACGCGCTGTCTAGCACCGTCAACCTCAACGTCGACCTCGACGTCATCCTCGCCGTGCTCGCCCAAGCGCTGCTGGCCGCGCTCCGCGCCCGTCTCCCCGGCTACGCCCAAGCGACCCCCGACACCATCCAACGCCGCTTCCTGGAAACCCCCGGCCAGATCATCACCACTACCGACACCATCACCGTCCGCCTGGAACGGCGCGCCTACTCACCGGTGCTCCGCCAAGCCACCCTCCCCGCCGACACCCCCATCCCCTGGTGGGGAGACAAGAAGCTGCGCTTCGAGCTCGCCTGACACCGCCGACCCCCTCACTGTTGTGGCGAATCCCCTGCGTGGAAATCGGCGTTAGCAAGCTCGGCGCGCGACTCCTCGGGCGAACCGCCGACACCTGGCCTGCGAGAACCCAACCCCCTTCACCACCCGGAGGGCGACCGAGAGGTCCCTGACAGCAACTCGCCCTAATCTCTGCACAAAGCCGAAGAGCAGCGACGCGGAGCGTCTGGTAGACAGCACTAATCGCGCTCGCGAACTGACGAGCATGCCTGGTTGCGCTACGGTACCTTAAGGGTGCACCCCCCTACACGGGCACCAACGACTCCCGACAAGAGGACGGGACCATAGCACAGATGATGCAGCTCCAAGGGATTTTCTACCACAAGCCCATCTCGTTCACAGAGGTCGGTTGGCGGTCAAACGGCCCCTACGATTTTCTTCACCAGGCGAGCACCATGGCGCGGGCCATGGTGTGGACGAAGGTCCTCGGCATCCCCATCTGGGCTAATTCTTCGACGAGGGCGGCCTTGGCAACGACGGCGTGCCCTTCTCGCTCATCCAGACTGACACCGACGGCGAGTGCGTAAAGCCCTCCGCC
>JAKAWF010000467.1 GCA_021817025.1 bacterium | reverse complement strand
CCGATCTCTCCGTCCGGCTCACCGGAGGGACGCGGCTTCTCCTCGCCCCCGGATGCGTGCTTCCCCAAGAGGCGTCCCCTGAGGTGCTGGAAGCGCTTCGAGAGGCCGTGGAACCGGACTCGGCCGGAGCCCCCTTCGGAGCGGCTCATTGATCACCACCCTGACACGCTTCCTACACGGGAGCACGGCAAACGCCGCGGATCTCCCAGCACGTGGCGGGGCGCAGTGAACGAGCTCATCCAGGCCATCGGATTCGGCTTGGTGACCGCCTCGGTGCTGGCCCTGGCCGCTGTCGGGCTCACCCTCCAGTTCGGCGTCACCAACTACGCCAACTTCGCCTATGGGGACATCATGACCCTGGGCGTCTACCTCACCTGGGCCCTCACCACCACCGCCCACCTCAACTTCGCCATCGCCCTGGTGGTGGCAGTGGTGGCCATGGCGGGGATCACCGCCGCCGTGGCAGAGGGAGTGATGGGGCCATTCGTGCGGCGCCGGTCGCCGACGGTGGTGCTTCTGATGGTCACCTTCGGACTTTCGCTGATCCTGAACAGCGTGATCCTGGCCATCTGGGGTGCCAACTCGGACGCCTTTCAGCTGCCGGGGACCCAGCCTTTGCACTTCGGCCCCTTGCTTCTGACACCGATTCAGCTCACCATCATCGGCGGCAGCATCGTCGCCATGGTGGCCATCCACCTCCTGCTGACCCGGACGGGGATAGGCAAGCGCATGCGAGCCGTGTCGGACAACCGTGACCTGGCCCGGGTCAGCGGAATCTCGCCAACCCCGGTGGTGCGGGCCACCTGGGCCATCACGGGGGCCCTGGCCACGCTGGCAGGCGTGAGCCTGGCGGTCGAGGCTTCGCAGTTCAGTCCGGGCCTGGGGGAGGGATTCCTCTTCGTGATCTTCGCCGCTGTCATCCTGGGCGGGGTCGGCCGGCCCTACGGAGCCATGCTCGGCGCCTTGGTGGTGGGCCTGGTGACCGAGGTGGTGGCGCTGTGGCTCCCCCAGTACAAGCTCGATGTAGCCTTCGTGGTCCTGATCCTGGTGCTGCTGCTCCGGCCACAAGGGCTCATCGCCTCAGCGGGGAAGGTCTGACATGAGCACCCTGCTGCCGATCTTCGCCACCGCCTTCATGTACGTGATCATCTACGCGATCCTCAGCATCGGACTCAATCTGCAATACGGCGTCACCGGGATCGTCAACTTCACCTACTACACCTTCGTGGCCATCGGGGCCTATGTGGCCGGGGTTTTGACCCTGGGTAAGCCGCCTGCCGGCAGTGGCGAGACCTACATCCTGGGGTTGAACCTTCCGTTTCCGATCCCCATCGTCCTGGCCGCGCTGGTGGCCGGGCTGTTCGGGGGGCTGCTGGCCCTCACCGTCTTCCGCCGTCTGCGCAGCGACTATCTGGCCATCACCACCCTGTGCGCCGGGACGGTGGCCTTCGACATCGTCACCAACTCCACCGGCCTGTTCAACGGACCGAACGGGATCT
The DNA here is from genome assembly GCA_021817025.1 of bacterium. The sequence continues at coordinate 1,662 of JAKAWF010000467.1, read as the reverse complement.
ACGGGGTGCCGACGCCGCTGGCCAGCACCTTCGGTGTGCCCCCCCAGAACACCTATATGGTGCTCATCCCGATCGGCCTCGTCATCCTGGCGCTGGTCTGGTGGGTCGCCCACTGCATCGACCTATCGCCCTACGGGCGGACGCTGCGGGCCATCCGAGAGGGACGCGACGCGGCGGCGGCGTTCGGGAAGAACACCCTCCGGTTGCAGCTGGGGGTGATGATCCTGGGCTGCGCCATCGCCGGCATCGGTGGCGCGCTCACCGTGGAGTTCGTCGGGGCCTTCAACCCGTCCGCCTTTGAGACGGTCGAGACCTTCGTGGTCTACGCGGCGGTCATCTTGGGTGGGCCGGGCAACAACCTGGGCGTGATCCTGGGGGCTGTCCTGGTGCAGGGGGTCATTATCCAGGGGTCCCTTTACCTGCCGACGATCGGAGCCGAGAGCCTGGTGCCGGCGATCCGGAACATGGTGATCGGCGGAATGGTGATCCTGGTCCTGTACTTCCGTCCCCGGGGGATGGTGGGCGAAACGAGGCCGCAGCTCGGTGTGCCCCGCCGCCGGGGCCTCGGCGTGAGGTCGGCTCCGGGATCACGCGGGGAGGCGGACTCATGACCTCGAGTTCTCGCCCGCTGCTCGACGTGGTCCAGGTCCACAAAGCCTTCGGCGGAGTCGAGGCCGTCGCCGACTGCTCCTTCAACGTGGTAGAGGGCGAGATCTGCGGCCTCATCGGTCCCAACGGCGCCGGCAAGAGCACAGCGGTCGGGCTCATCGGAGGGGCTCTCCGCGGGGACCGGGGCCAGGTCTGGTTCGCCGAGCAGGACGTGACCAGATGGCCGGCTCATCGGCGGGCGCGCGCCGGCCTCCTGCGCACCTTCCAGCTGTCGCAGGAGTGGCCGAACCTGACGGTGATCGAGAACGTGCTGCTGGCGGCCCCGGAGCAGATTGGGGAGACCCTCTGGTCAGCTCTTTCCGCCCGGCGGCGCATGCGCCGGCAGGAGGAGGAGAACTGGGGCCGGGCGGAGCATCTGCTGGCCGTCTTCGGCCTGACGGCGCTGCGCGATCAATTGGCCTGGACTCTGAGCGGCGGCCAGAAGCGCCTCCTGGAGCTCGCCCGGATCGCCATGGGCAGGGCCAAGCTGGCACTCCTGGATGAGCCCATGGCCGGGGTCAGCCCGGCGCTGCGATCCAGCATCATCAGTCAGATCCGGGACATGCAGGCCAGCGGCATCTCCTTCCTGCTGGTCGAGCACGACCTCGGTGTGGTCGGGGAGCTCTGCAGTCGCGTCATCGTCATGGCCGCCGGCAGAGTCCTGACCGAGGGAACTCTGGACGAGATCCGGCAGCATCCCGAGGTGGCAGCGGCCTACCTCGGAGTCAGCCGATGACCGGGGGAGGGGCGTTCGTCGCCCGCGAAGTGACGGGGGGTTACGGCCGGACCCCCGTGGTGACGGAGGTATCCGCCCAGGTCGCCACCGGCGAGGTGGTGGCCTTGGTGGGTCCCAACGGGGCGGGCAAGTCGACCTTCCTGAAGGCGGTGTTCGGGCTGTTGCCGATGATGGAGGGGAGGGTGACCCTGGGCGAGGAGGTGCTCTCGGGGCTGGAGCCCCAGGAGATCGCTCGCAGAGGTGTGGCCTACGTGCCCCAGGTCGACAACGTGTTCCCC
>JAKAWF010000466.1 GCA_021817025.1 bacterium | reverse complement strand
CCGGGTGGGCTGGGCGAAGATGGTCTTCACCAGCGCCAGCACCGCCGGCGCCTCGTGCCTGGGCAGGGCGGTGACCAGATCCCGCAGGAAGTGAACCTTATGCCGATGTCGGCATAAGGTGCATTACGCCGACCTCCGGATTATGCCGACGTGTCTGGAGAAGCCCTGGTCTGGGGCGGGGAACGAGCTGAGGAGGTCGGCATAATCAGAGGGCCTCAAGGAAGGCGAGGAGTCGATCCGGCGGGCGATAGCGACCGGGCTGAGCTGCGGGCGGCCGTGTCTTGGCGAGGGCTCGTTCCTTGATCCCGAGATGGGCGTGGAGATATATGGCCGTGGTGTCGACATGCTCGTGCCCGAGCCAGAGGGCGATGACGGTGGTGTCGATCCCAGCTTCGAGAAGCCGCATGGCAGCGGTGTGGCGGAGCACGTGGGCGGTCACCTTCTTCTCGGCCAGCGAGGGACATGCGGCAGCAGCGGCAGCGGCATGACGCGCAAGCCGGTGCTCGATCGCGTCGCGGCTGAGGGAGAGGCCCGTGCGAGTGGGAAACAGGGGGTTGGCTGAGTCGACCCCGCGCTCCGCGAGCCAAGCACGCAGGACGTCAACCGTCGACGGAGCCAGCGGGGTGACCCGATCCTTGCGCCCCTTGCCATGGCAGGCCACGTGGGCGCCCGTACCCAGGTGGACATCGCCGCAGCGAAGCCCGATAAGCTCGGAGATCCGCAACCCGGTTTGCACCCCCACCACGAGCAGCGCACGATCACGCCGCCCCGTCCAGGTCCGGACGTCGGGTGCCTGCACCAGAAAGTCGACCTCGCTCTCCGTGAGAAACGTGACCAGAGCCCGCTCGAAGCGCTTCGGGGGCATGGCGAGAACCCGGGCAATGCTGGCGGCATGCTCTGGATGCCGGAGCGCCGCGTACCGGAACATCGAATGGATCGCGGCGAGGCGGACATTGCGGGTCCGGACGCTGTTACCGCGCCCCAACTCGAGGTGGTCCAGGAACGCCGACACGAGTGGTGCATCGAGGTCGTCGAAATCGATGGTCGAGGGTGGCTTCCCGACCCGCGTTGAGGCGAAGCCGAGCAGCAACCGCCAGGTGTCTCGGTAGCTTGTGACAGTCTGGGGGCTGGCGTGGCGTTGTCGGATCAATCGGTCGGTGAAGAACGCCTGCAGGGTGGGAGCGAGAGCCGTCATCGCTCTCCTCCCCAGCGCGGGTCGAGGCGCTCCACTGCCAGGGACAAGAGCTCAGGAGCAGCCGACAGGTACCAGTACGTAGCCGCCGGGTTGACGTGGCCCAGGTAGGTTGAGAGCAGCGTGAGGCGCTGCTGAGGGTCCTGTCCCTGCTGGTAGGCGTCGAGCAGGGTCCGGACCGCGAAACTGTGGCGGAGATCGTGGATCCGTGGCCGACACGAACCGGCGCGCGGCGTGAGACCGGCATGCCGAACCAGGCGTTGGAAGGTCCACTGAACGTTGCAGTACAACAGCCTGGTGCCCGCAGGCGAGATGAAGAGCGCCGGGTTGAGAGCCAGCGGCCAGTGGTGCTCGCGACACTGCAGGTACCCACGCAGGGCAGTCACGCTGGTCGGATGCAGGGGCAACTCCCGGGTCTTGTTGAACTTCGCCTCGCGAATTAGCAGGACCCCGTGGCTGGAGTCGAGATCCTTGGTATCGAGTCCGATCGCCTCGCCGACCCGCATCCCAGTTACGGCCAGCAGCCCGACCAGGGTCTGGTAGGTCGCCACCCGAAGCGGGCCGTGGAGGATGGTGGCCGCCTCGATCAAGGCGCGGACCTCGGCGTCCGAGTAGAGGTAGGGACTAGCTCGGTGCGGCCGCCAAGGCAACATGTCGGGTGGTGGCACCTCGGTGGCGGGGTCCAGGGTATGCAGGTAGGCGGCGAAGCCCCGGACCACCGATAGCCGGGACGGCCACCAGTTGGATGCGCCGTTCGGCGGCAGACACGCCCAGCCGAGAGCATTCTCGACCGTTACCGTCTCGGCCTCCAGCGCCTCCAGGTACCCGACGAACTGGTGGAGCAGCTTGTCACTACGGTTCAGCTTGTAACCGAGCGAACGGCGCAGGCTGAGGTAGTCGGTGAGTGACTGCCGCAGCGCGGTCATGCCCCACCTCCCGGCCACTGGCGGGCCAAGAGCCTGAGCCCCTCTCGATCGACCTTTGCGTAAATGGCAGTGGTCAGGAGCCGTCGATGGCGAAGCACCTGTCCAACCTCAGGGATCGGCACCCCCGAACGCACCATCTGAGTCGCCAAAGCGTGTCGGAGGGCGTGGGCATGGAGGCGACCGAGGCCAGCCCGCTGAGCCGCGCCGGCCACCACCTGGCTGATCCCGCCGGAGCTCAAACGGCGGTGGGGCGCTTTCACTCGCACAAACACGCTCCGCTCGTCAGCGGTGGCCGGACGACCACGGCGCAGGTATGAGGCCACCGCCTGGCCGATATCGGCGGGGAGGGGTAGGCGCTCTGCTCGATTGCCCTTGCCACGCACGATGAGCTCCCCAGCACGCCAGTCGATGTCGTCGAGGCTCAGCGAGCTCACCTCGCCAGAGCGCAGCCCCAAGCGGGCCAAGAGCATCAGGATCGCGAAGTCCCGCCGACCGGTGCGAGTGCGCCGGTCACAGCTCGCGAGCAACCGTTCCACCTCGCCAGCCTCCAGACGGCGTGGCAGCCCAGCCAACCTCCAACTCGCCACCGACGGGACAGCTGGGGCCAGAGGCTTGGGGGTCAGCCCCTCCACATGCAGGAAGCGCAGCAGCGAGCGCAGTGCAGTCACTGTCAACTTGGCGGACCCGCGGGCTTGGCCGGGACAGGTGGCCAGGACGAAGCTGGTCACATCGGCCGACGTCAGGCTCCCCAGGTGGATGCCGTCAGGTCCCGCCTTGATCGCAAGGAAGGGCCGAACGTAGTGGACGTAGCCCTCAGCTGTGCCGACCGCGAGGCCACCCTCGCTTACCAGGTAACCCTGGTATCGAGCGAGCAGCGCCTCTGTCTCGTTCACCGGAGCTGGCATTGCCAGCGGCAGTGCTAGTGGTCCGTCGGTGAATTAAGCTGGGCCAGTGCAGCCCGGCCCCTGCGGACCTTGGCGATGATCTCGTCCGCGGGTGTGTGCCATACGAAGGGCTGGGGGTTCTCGTTCCAGTGGGACACCC
>JAKAWF010000465.1 GCA_021817025.1 bacterium | reverse complement strand
CCATGCGCAGTGACGTGCTGGGTGCTCGCCGCCCCGCGAGAAGAGCGGCTGCAACCATGGCCACCAGTCCGGCCCCAACGATCGCCCAGGTCAGGGGCGAGGCCAGGATCTGATGGGCGGGCGCGGCGCGCAACTCCCCTCCCAGGAGGTCGGGCAGGCCGCTGAGGAGGCCCTGGAACTGGGACCGGCCGCCGAAGTGGGCGAGCCCGACCACCCAGCTCGGCAGCAGCCAGCCGGCCATGAGCAGGAAGGTGCTGCCCCCCAGCGCCAACCCCGTCGCCACTTGCCGCCTGGCTCCGGCATCTCTCCATGCGGCAGCGATCAGCAAGGGGACCACCGGCCAGGTGAGGTCCGGTTTGAGAAGCAGCCAGGGCCCGATCGCCCCGGCCACCTCCCACCGCTGATGCCGGACAGCGACCACCGCCAGCAGCAGTAGGCCGAGGAGGAGGGCGTCGGGCTGGCCCAGCATGAGGCCCCACCAGCCCTGGGGGCTGAGCACCACGACGGCGGCGGCCCACCAGCCTTTCATTCCCAGCTCCCTCGCATACCACCAGGTTCCCCAGGCCAGGACCCCGACGCTTGCCGCCACGAAGAGGGAGTAGGCGACCGGCAACGGCACCGCGGCGAGCGGCACCAGGATGACGGCCAGCTCGGGTGGGCTGACGAACCTCCCTCCGTACAGTGGGAGGCCGGCCATGAGCCGATGGGAGGCGGCGAGGAACGTCTGAAAGTCCGACGGGGTGAGGGCGTATGCCCGGAATCCGAGTTCGAAGACCAGGCTGGCCAGGCCCATGGCCACGGCCCAGGCCCCCACTCGACTGGCAGGAAATCGGGGGCGCACCGGGGGAGCATATCCGCTCCGCAAGGGGGCCACCGGCCAGCTGCTCGGGGATGTGTGGGCGGCGCCGCCGGCAGAGGGCCGAGTTCAGCGGGCAGGCTTCCATCCGCAGGCGACGCATTCCGGCTTCGGTGCGGCCCGCTGTCGGACTTGGTGGCCTCAGGTGGAACGACAGCGGCACCGGTTCGACACCTACTCGAACTCGACGACCGCTTTCAGGTCTTCGCCCGCGCAGTTTCCCGCCCGTATGATGCGCTGGTGTGGCGCCGCCGGGAGTGGCTCGTGGTACTTGCCGCCGCGACCATGGTGGGCGTCAGCCTAGCGACGACGTTCCTGTACCTGGGGCTGGTCCTTTCCGTGCGCGCGACCGCCTTCGCCGTCCTTTACCACGCCGCCGCCGCCCTCACCTATGGCCGCAGCCCCTACCAGGATCTGCGGGGTATCGAGCTCAATCAGGCCTTCGAGTACCTCCCCTGGGTCGCCATCGCGCTCTCACCCTTCACCCGCCTCCCCTTCACGATCGCCCTCCACCTATGGGTGGCTCTGAGCGGAACGATCGCTCTGGGGAGCGCCTGGATCCTGGCCCGAGCCCTGGGATGGCGTCGGCCCTGGCTCCTGGCGGCCGCGGTGGGCATCTGGGAGGTGCTCTGGCGCGGACTGCTCACCGGCCAGATGGATGGCTGGCTGCTCGGCCTGGAGAGCGCCAGCATCCTGACTGTCCGGAAGGGACGGTACGGCTGGGCTGGCGCCCTGGCGATGGTGGCGGCGCTTGTCAAGCCGCAGGTGATGTGGGTCCTCCCCGTCGCGCTCCTGTGGCCGGCTTTGGCGCGTGACCGGGCGAGGCGGTATGTGCTTGGCGCCTTGGCGGCCGGCGTGGTGTTGCTCGCCGGTCCCGCCGTCCTTCATCCGGGTCTCTTGGCCCAGTGGTGGGTGAGCCTCGGCCGCTTCTCCACGTCGATCGGCTCGATTCAGCCGGATCTGGCCGGGCTGCCTGGTCTCCTGAGGTTTGCCCCTGCCTCCTGGGGGCTCACCCCGTCCCCCCAAGACCCTGCGACTCTCCTCATCGTCGCGGCTGGGCTGGCCTGGATTGTGCGGCTGATCTGGACCCGTCCGAATCTCGGGGTGCAGGGTGGCGTCGACAAAGAGCCGAACCTGAATCCCGCCTGGCTCGCCAGCCTCGTCGTGGGGACGTGGGTGCTGGTGGCGCCCTACAGTCACAGCAACGACCTGCTGGTGCTCCTCCCGCTGCTGGCGCTGGCCGTGGGGCTGACTTCATGGCCGTCCGGGAGTGGGACGTCCTCGGCATGCTCGCCTGCATGGCGGTCCTTCCCGAGTTCTTTCTCTTGGTGAATCCGGCCGAGCCGATCGGCCGGCTCTCGGTGGCTTCCCTGGCTGTCGCCGCGCTGGTGGTGGTTGCCTACCGCAGATCGCCCTGGAGGCCGGCGCCAGGGAGTCGGGCCGGGCCCAGTCCTTCTGAGAGGCGTCGACCGGACGATGCCGAGCGAGTGGGAAGGGACCGCCAGAAGGTGGTGGGGCATAATCGGCGGAGATGAGTGTCTTCACCAGGATCTACGACCCCACCCGGCGGGAGGTGCGCCACCACCTGGCCACGTCCGAGCGCATCGGACTCTTGGGTGAGGAGCTTAAGGAGCTACCAAGCGCGGCCTTTACGGAGCGCACCCAGGAGTTCAAGGAGCGGTTGCAGAAGGGGGAGACCCTGGACGACCTCCTGCCCGAAGCCTTCGCCCTGGCCCGGGAGGCGGCGGACCGCGCGCTGGGGATGCGTCCCTTCGACGTCCAGCTGGTGGGCGGCATGGTTCTCCACGAGGGCAAGATCGCCGAGATGAAGACCGGAGAGGGCAAGACCCTGGTGGCCGCCCTCCCGCTCTACCTGAACTCTCTCACGGGGAGGGGTTGTTACCTGGTCACGGTGAACGACTTCCTGGCCCGCCGGGACGCTGGCTGGAACGCCCCCATGTTCCATCTTCTGGGGCTTTCGGTCGGGGCGATCATCCCCGAGCAGTCGTTCCTCTATGACCCCGAGTTCACCGACGAGGCCCACCAGGACCAGCGGCTGCGCCACCTGCGCCCGGTGAGCCGGCAGGAGGCCTACGCCGCGGACGTGGTCTATGCCACTAACAATGAACTCGGGTTCGACTACCTGCGCGACAACCTGGCCCGCAGCCTGGAGCAGAAGGTGCAGCGCGACCGCTACTACGCCATCGTCGACGAGGTGGACTCGATCCTCATCGATGAGGCGCGCACCCCGCTCATCATCTCCGGACTGGGCGAGGAGTCCACCGAGAAGTACTACCAGTACGCCTCCCTGATCC
>JAKAWF010000046.1 GCA_021817025.1 bacterium | reverse complement strand
GTTGGTGAGCCGGGACTGGATCTCGCCGGTCCGGGTGGCGGTGAAGAACCGCAGCGGCAGGCTCTGGAGGTGGGAGTAGAGGGCCACGCGCAGGTCCTGCATCATCCGCTGACCGACGACCGCGTTGAGGTAGGTCTGCCAGACCCCGAGCCCGGTGCTGATCACCGGGGTGATCACCATCACCCCCACGAAGATCAGCAGCAGGTGGAGGTTGTGCTTCAGGATCGCGTCGTCGATGATCAACTTCAGCATCACCGGGTTGACGATCCCCAGGGCCGCCACCACCACCAGGATGAGCAGCACCCCGATGACCTTCCAGAGGTAGGGTCGGAACAGCCGGAGGACCCGCAGCAGGGTGCTGCGCTGGATCTTCCCCGGGGGGCGCTCCCGCTGGTACGCGGCCATGAGCCGGTGGGGGCCTCCTCCCATGCGCATTCCCATCCGCCCTAGCCTTCCCCGCTATCCGTCAACTCAACCTGGGCCGATCTTATCGTTCGGGGCCGAGGCGGGAGCGGCCGCCAGTCTAAACTCAGGGCCGGGAGGATCCAAGGGGAAAGGAGGCTCGCTTCCATGTCACAGACCGCTGTCAGGACCCGGCCCCGGGCGAAGGGCGCTGCCGCTCGCAAGTTCGTGTACGACTTCGAGGAGGGCAACGCGGGCATGCGGGACCTTCTCGGGGGCAAGGGCGCCGGGGTGGCCGAGATGACCAGGGCCGGGCTTCCCGTGCCGCCCGGATTCACCATCACCACCGAGGCCTGTCTGGCCTACCTCGAGAAGGGGGCCTTCCCGGAAGGGATGGCGGAGGAGGTCCGCGCCCATCTGGAGAGGCTGGAGGCCAAGTCCGGCCGGGGGCTGGGGGACCCCAAGAACCCGCTCTTGGTCTCGGTGCGCTCCGGAGCCGCGTTCTCCATGCCCGGGATGATGGACACCGTCCTCAACCTCGGCCTCAACCAGAGCACCCTTCAGGGGCTGGCGGAAGCCACGGGGGACCTGCGCTTCGCCCGCGACGCCTACCGCCGCTTCGTCCAGATGTACGGCCGCATCGTGTTGGGGGTGGAGGGCGAGCTCTTCGACCACGAGCTGGACGCCGCCAAGCGTCGCCAGAAGGTGACCACCGACGCCGAGCTGGACCCCGGTTCCTTGGAGGAGCTGGCCGAGGCCTACCGGCGGATCATCGAGGCGAAGACCGGTCGGCCCTTCCCCGAGGATCCCTGGGACCAGCTGAGCGGAGCGATCGCGGCCGTGTTCTCCTCCTGGAACGGGAAGCGGGCGATCGCCTATCGCGAGTACAACCACATCCCCCACACCCTGGGGACCGCGGTCAATGTCCAGGCCATGGTGTTCGGCAACATGGGCCAGGAGTCCGGGACCGGGGTGGCCTTCACCCGCGACCCGGCCACCGGGGAGCGGCGCCTTTTCGGCGAGTACCTGCTCAATGCCCAGGGCGAGGACGTGGTGGCGGGGATTCGCACCCCCCAGCCGATCGCGGCCCTGGAGACCAGCCTGCCGGAGGTGTACCGGCAGTTCCAGGAGATCGCCGAGAAGCTGGAGCGCCACTACCGCGATGTCCAGGACATGGAGTTCACCATCGAGCGCGGCAGGCTCTACATGCTGCAGACCAGGACCGGCAAGCGCACCGCGGCGGCGGCGGTGAAGATCGCGGTCGACATGGTGGCCGAGGGCCTCATCACCCAGGATGAGGCCCTGACCAGGGTGGAGCCGGAGCAGGTCGACCACCTGCTCCATCGCGCGATCGACCCGCGGGCCGAGGTCAGGGTCCTGGCCCAGGGGCTGGCCGCCTCCCCGGGGGCTGCCACCGGGGCCGCGGTGTTCGATGCCGACCGGGCCGAGGAGATGGCCAAGAAGGGGCAGCGGTCGATCCTGGTGCGCATCGAGACCAACCCCGATGACGTGCACGGGATGATCGCGGCGGAAGGGGTCCTCACCTCCCGGGGCGGCCGGACCTCGCACGCCGCGGTGGTGGCGAGGGGAATGGGCAAGCCGTGTGTGGCGGGCTGCGACGGGATCCGCGTGGATCTGGAGAAGCGACGCTTCGTCGCTGATGGGGTCACCATCAAGGAGGGCGACGTCTTCACCATCGATGGGACCAGCGGGCGGGTGATCCAGGGGGAGGTCCCAATGGTCGAGGCCGGGGTCTCGGGGGACCTGGAGAAGCTGCTGAAGATGGCCGACCTGGTGCGGCGGCTCAAGGTCTACGCCAACGCCGACACCCCCGAGGACGCCCGCCGGGCCCGGGACTTCGGGGCCCAGGGGATCGGACTCTGCCGAACCGAGCACATGTTCATGCAGCAGGAGCGGCTGCCCCACGTGCAGGCGATGATCCTGGCCCCGGACCAGGCGGCCCGCAAACAGGCGCTGGACCAGCTGCTGCCATTCCAGAGAGAGGACTTCCTGGGCATCCTGGAGGCGATGCAGGGGCTGCCGGTCGTCATCCGGCTCATCGACCCACCGCTGCATGAGTTCCTGCCCAGCCATGACCAGCTGCTGGAGGAGGTGACCAGGCTCAGGGCGCTGAAGAAGACCGGCAAGAAGCTGCAGCGAGCCGAGCGCCTGCTGAGGGCGGTGGAGGAGCTGCGCGAGCAGAACCCCATGCTCGGGCTCCGGGGCTGTCGCCTCGGCCTGCTGTTCCCGGAGATCATCGAGATGCAGGTGCGGGCCATCGCCGAGGCCGCCTCGCTGCTCCGGCAGCGGCGCGTGCGCGCCATCCCGGAGATCATGGTGCCGCTGGTGGGGCACGCGGAAGAGCTGCGGCGGTCGCGCCAGGTGATCGAGTCGACCCTCAAGCTGGTCGCCAAGGAGCAGGGGGTGCGGTTCGAGACCAAGATCGGCACCATGATCGAGGTGCCGCGGGCGGCCCTCACCGCCGGAGCCATAGCCGAGTACGCCCAGTTCTTCTCGTTCGGGACCAACGACCTAACCCAGATGACCTTCGGGGTGTCCCGGGACGACGCCGAGGGCAAGTTCCTGCGCCGCTACGTCGACGACGGCATTTTGCCCGCCAACCCCTTCGAGCACCTCGACCCCGACGGCGTCGGCCGGCTCATGGGGCTGGCGGTGGCGGAGGGGAGGGCCGCCCGCCCGGCGCTGGAGGTGGGGATCTGCGGCGAGCACGGGGGCGACGCACAGTCGATAGCTGTATGCGAGCGCTTGGGCCTCGACTACGTCTCCAGCTCGCCCTTCCGGGTGCCGGGGGCCCGGCTGGCGGCCGCTCAGGCCCGACTGGCGGAGAGCAGCTCGAAAGACGTCTGATTGGTGCCCACCCCTGCCGTCAGGAGGGCTGGGCACCGCCTTCGGGCACCGCCAGAACCGCCTCCAGCAGGTCCCGCCACGGGACCGTGTCCCAGCCGCGATCACGGGCGACCTCGGTCGCCAGCCGGCAGGCCTCGTCCACCCAGGCGATCTCCGCGGCGAAGCCCGCGGACACCCGCCAGCCCACCTCCGGTACCAGGCGGCCCAGCTCAGTGGCCACGGCGTCCCCCAGGAGGCGGACCGCCTCCTCGGAGGTGGAGACCAGGCGAGCTAGGTGGCTGTGCTGGGGGAGCGAGACCACCTGGCCGGCCCAGCGGGCGCAGAGGAAGGCACGATGCCACTCGGCGCGAGCTTCGGACCCGAGCTGGGCCGCCCTCCGCCGGTAGGGCTCCAAATCGGCGGCCTCCTGCTTGGGCATGGCCCCCGCCAAGCACTCCAGGAGATGGTTGATGACGAAGCTGGGCTCAACGTCCACGCCCAGACTCTACCGCCCCGCACCTGCCGGCGATCTGGGCGCTCCCATCTGCGCGCCTTTGGGAGCGAACCCTGTGGGACACCCCGTCTTTCCCCGCCGGTCGCGATAGTCGAGACGGAAACCGGGTTGAGCGCTTGGGCCGCAGGGGTCAGCGGGGCGGAGAGCCGACGCGAAGTCTCTGAACGCGACTTGAGATCGGGCACTTCCCCATTACTCCGCCGCTCCGGAAGCGACAGCTGCCTGGGTGTAAGTAGGGCACCGGTCCTGCCCGGATCCCCGCTGGTCTAGCCCTTCGGCGACTTCCCAGCAGACGAGCCGTCCCTAATCGGATTCAACCCATTTCCCGCCGCCCAAGACGGTGCCAGCGAGTTAAGTGGGTGCTCACGGGGTAACCCCGGGGGGTATCGCGTGATTCCGCGGTGTCGAGCCCGGGACGCGCCTTCCTATCGTCAATCGAGAGTTGAACCCAACGGCGCGTGGACGCCGAGGAGGTTGACATGCTGGCTGCGGCCGAATTGGCAGTCCTTGAGGCCCAGAAGATCGTGGACGCCCGTGGAACTTCGTGCCCGGGACCGATCCTGGCGGCCAAGAAGGGCATCGTCGACGTCAAGGTCGGAGATGTGATGGCGGTGCTGTCCACCGACAGTGGCACCAAGAAGGATCTGCCCGCTTGGGCCAAGAAGATGGGGCATGAGTACCTCGGGGACTTGGAGGAGCAGGGCTACCTGAAGTGCTTCGTCAAGCGGAGTAGGTAAGAGGATTGGGCTGCTGGCATGGGCCAACCAGTTCGCGACGGCGGCAAGGGCCTGGGTCCTAAGATCCTGGTCTTTTCCACCAACAACATCTCCGATCCCGGCATCGACCTGGCGGGCAGCCGGCACCTGCACTACCCAAGCACGGTGTCGACGATCACTGTCCCCTGCAGCAGCGGCATCCGTCCCACCTGGATCATTCATGCGTTCCACCAAGGATTCGACGGCGTCTTCATCGCTTCAGATGGGGACGAGTGCGCCTACCTCGGCGACTGCTCGCAGCGCAGTGCCAAGATCGCAGCCGCCGCACAAGAGCAGATGAAGGCGGAGGGGTTCGAGGCGCAGCGCCTGAAGATGGCCGCGCTTTGCTCGGTTTGCGCCGAACCCTTCGTCAACTACATGCGCGAGTTCGCAGAGACGCTGGCGAAGCTGGGCCCGGTGGGTCGAGCCGCGGCTTGAGGCCGGGGACCCAAGAAGGAGGCGAGGATGGCCGATAGCACCGGGAAGACGACACTGATCGTGTTCAGCGGTGAGCTGGACAAGCAGATCGCCGCCTTCGTTATCGCGAACGGGGCCGCCGCCATGGGCGACGACGTGACCATGTTCTTCACATTTTGGGGCCTGAACGTCCTCCGCCGCGACCGCTCGACTCCGACCAGTGGAAAGACCTTCCTCCAGGGCATGTTCGCGCGCATGATGCCCAGGGGCCCGGCGCGGCTGTCTATGTCGCACATGAACCTCTTAGGGATCGGCCCCCGGCTGATGACGCGGGTTATGCGCCAGCAGAACATCTTGACCCTGGAGGAGCTCATCGCCACCGCCCGCGAGCAGGGGATCAAGATGATCGCCTGCACCATGTCGATGGACGTCATGGGGCTGAGGCGCGAGGAGTTCATCGACGGGCTGGAGTACGCCGGCGTCGCGACCTACCTCGGCGAGGCCAACGGGGCCAACGTCAACCTCTTCGTCTAGGCGAGTGATGGCAACAGAGATGGCGGTGAGCGCGGATCCGGCCGCCGGGAACGGAGACGAGCTCCGAGGCGGGAGCCAGCTCGACTACGACGTCCTGGTGGTGGGGAGCGGCATCGGGGGCATGGAATCATCGCTGAAGCTCGGCGATATGGGCTACAAGGTGCTGCTGGTGGAGAAGGAGGGCAGCGTCGGAGGCAGGATGATCCTGTTGAGCAAGGTCTTCCCCACCTTGGACTGTGCCAGCTGCATCTCTGGTCCCAAGATGACCTCCACGGTCCATCACGACAACATCACGGTGATGACCTACAGCGAGGTGCCCGCCATCCGCCGCCAGCCGGATGGGCGGTTCCGGGTCTCAGTGCGCCGGAAGTCCCCGTATGTCGACTTCGCCGCCTGCACCGGCTGCCAGGACTGTGAGCCGGTATGCACGGTGGCGGTGCCCGATCAGTTCAACGCCGACCTGGTCCCCCGGCGCGCCGCCTACATCCCCTTTCCCCAGGCGGTCCCCAAGAAGGCCCTGGTGGAGCGCGCGGGAACATCCCCCTGCACCGACACCTGCCCGGCGGGGATCAAGGCTCACGGCTACGTCTCGCTGATCCGGAGCGGCAAGTACGAGGAGGCATTCCAGCTGGTGCTTGATGCCACCCCTCTGGTGGGATCGCTGGGCCGGGCCTGCTACGCCCCCTGCGAGACCGACTGCACCCGCGGAGATCTAGAGGGCGCGCTGCCCATCCGCCGCCTCAAGCGCTTCATCTCCGACCGCCACTATCGGGAGACGGAAGGCCCGGGGGTTTCCGTGGCCCCCTCCAACGGAAAGCGGGTGGCCATCGTCGGCTCCGGTCCTGCGGGACTCACCGCAGCCTGGCAGTTGGCACGCTTGGGCTACTCGGTGAAGATCTTCGAGGCCGATCCCAAGGCGGGCGGCTTCTTGCGCTACGCCATCCCTGCCTACCGGCTCCCAGAGGACGTGGTGGACCGGGACATCAGCAACGTGACCGCGGTTGGGGTGGAGATCCAAACCGGCACCCGGGTGGACGACCTCGGTGCGCTCCAAGCCGAGGGGTACGACGCCGTCCTGTTGGCCACTGGGACTCCAGACTCGTTGCGCCTTGGCATCCCCGGGGAGATGTTGAAGGGGGTGATGAGCGGCCTGGACTTCCTGCGCCAGGTTCGCCTGGGCGAGTTCCCTGACTTGGAGGGCAAGCGGGTGGCCATCGTCGGGGGAGGCAACGTGGCCATGGACGCGGCCCGGACGGCCCGCCGACTGGGGGCCAGCCAGACGTTGGTCGCATACCGCCGCGACCGGGGGGAGATGCCCGCCCACGCCAGCGAGGTCGCGGACGCCGAAAGGGAGGGGGTCCTCTTCCACCTCCTGGCCAACCCCGTCGAGCTTACCGGAGACTATCGCGGCGCCGGTGAGATGGTGCTGGCTGGGGGGCGCTGCCAGAACATGCGCCTGGGCGCGCCAGACGCCTCCGGTCGCCGGCGACCGGAGGCGGTGGAGGGCAGCGAGTTTTCCATGGCCTGCGACGCCTTGATCGCGGCGGTCGGCATGGCCCCAAACAACTCCGTCTTTGAGGCTCTCCTCGGGAGCACCTCGGAGGGCCGAATCCCGGTGGACCCCAAGACCCTGCAGAGCGCCATCCCCTGGCTCTTCGCCGCCGGCGACGTCGCCACCGGGGCCAGCGACATCGCCCAGTCGGCTGGCCAGGGGCGCCGTGCCGCGCACATGATCGACCGCTGGCTGCAGGGACGCGAGCTGGAGGGCTTCGAGGCTCTGGACGACCGGCTGGCGGTGGTGGACAAGGCCGAGGTGTTGGCCCGGCAGTCCCGCTACGCGCACCGTGACCCGGTGGCGCTGAACCTTCTCGGTTCGGGCACTCCAAGGGACTTCCAGGAGATCGAGCAAACGATGACCGAGGAGGAGGCGCTGACGGCCGCCGGCAGCTGTCTGGACTGTGGGGTGTGCTCCGAATGCGGACTGTGCGTGACCGCCTGCCCGGCCGACGCCATCAACCTCAACATGCGTGGGCAGACCACGGAAGTCCAGGTCGGCGCCGTGGTGGTCTCCACGGGGTTCAAGCTGTTCGCCGCCGACCTCAAGCCCGAGTACGGGTTCGGCGAGTACGCCAACGTCATCACCGGGATGCAGATGGACCGTCTGGTCGCGCCCACGCGTCCCTACAACACAGTCCTTCGCCCCGGGGACGGCAAGGTGCCAGAGAAGATCGCCTACATCTCCTGCACCGGATCGCGCGACCTGACGGTGGGCAATCCGCTGTGCTCGAAGATCTGCTGCATGTACTCGATCAAGCAGAACCAGCTGATCATGGGGGCGCTGCCGCTGGCTGACGTGACCATGCATTACATGGACATCCGGGCCGCCGGCAAGCGCTACGACGAGTTCTACGAGCAGGCGAAGGCGATGGGCGCCACCTACATTAAGGGCCGGGTGTCCAAGGTCACCGAGAAGGAAAACGGCGACCTTATCGTCCGCTACGAGGACATCGAGCACGGGGGTGGGATCGTGGAGGCCGAGTACGACCTGGTGGTGCTGGCGGTCGGAGTGCAGCCCAACCGCGACGTGGAGCGGCTCTTCCCCGACGAGACCTTGGGCCTCGATGACTACTACTTCGTGGGTGAGCCTAACGAGGAGCTGAACCCGGGCCAGACCAACATTCCCGGGGTCTTCGTGGCCGGGGCCGCCTCCGGCGCCAAGGACATCGTGGACTCCATCCTCCATGCCGGGGCCGCCGCCGCCCAGGTGGCGGCCCACCTGGAGCGGGAACGTGGAGTGGGGTCCGGGGAGGGCAGCGCCGAAGCGCCCATAGAGGTGCCGGCATGAGCGACCACAGGATCGGGGTCTACATATGCCACTGCGGCGGCAACATCTCCGACTTCGTGGACGTGGCCGCGGTGAAGGACGCGGTCAAAGACGATCCCGACGTGGTCCTGGCCGAAACTTCACTGTTCGCCTGCTCGGACGGTACCCAGCAGGAGATCATCGATCAGATCCGGGAGCAGAAGCTCGACGGCCTAGTGGTGGCGTCCTGCTCGCCCAAGCTGCACCTGTTCACGTTCCGCGGCGTCTCCAAGCGGGCGGGACTCAACCCCTACCTCTACAGCCAGGTGAATATTCGCGAGCAGGACTCTTGGGCGCACACCGACGATCACGCCGGCGCGACCCGCAAGGCGATCGGCCTGGTGCGCGCGGGACTGGCCAAGACCCGGCTCTCGGTGCCCCTGCAGCCCATCGCGGTGGAGACCACCCCCAAGACCATGGTCATCGGCGGCGGGATAGCCGGCTTGCGGGCCGCTCTGGGGCTCGCTGACATCGGCCTCTCGGTGTACCTGGTGGAGCGCGAGGCACAGTTGGGGGGTTGGGTGGCGCAGTTCGGGGCCATGTACCCGAACCGGCTGCGCGGGCGGGATCTCATCTCCGAACTGGTGGCCGAGGTCAGGAGCCGGCCCTCGATCGTGGTCCTGACCTCAGCCGAGCTCACCGCCAAGTCGGGGAGCTTCGGCAACTACGTGGCCGAAGTGCGGGTGAATGTCGATCCGCCCCAGGTGATCCATGCCCAGGTGGGGTCGATAGTGGTCACCACCGGCTTCGACAGCTACCAGCCCAAGGTGGGCGAGTACGGCTACGGCATCGAGGGCGTGCTGACCCTGCCAGAGTTCAAGTCGCTGGTGGACGGCTCCCAGGGGGCGCTCAGCTACCGGGGCCGCCCCGTGCGCTCGGTAGCCTACATCTACTGCGTGGGCAGCCGGCAGCCGGAGGGAAACCAGTACTGCTCCAAATTCTGCTGCGCCGCCACCGTGCATGCCTCGCTGGAGGTGGCCAACCTGGATCCCAGAGTCCGCCAGTACCACCTCTACCGTGACATCCGCACATACGGCAAGTACGAGCTGATGTACACCGAGTCTCGCAAGCGTGGCTCGCTGTACATGAAGTTCCCTGACGATGCTCCGCCAGCGGTGGCGCGCACCGGCTCCGGCCAGCTCACCGTCACCACCCACGACACCCTGACCAGCGGTGAGGAGGTGACCATCGCGGTCGACCTGGTGGTGCTGGTGACCGGGATGGTGGCGCGCCAGAACGAATCCCTGGTGAGCGTGCTTAAGCTCCCGGTGGGCAGTGATGGCTTCTTCAACGAGATCCACCCTAAGTTGCGTCCGGTGGAGACCATGGTGGATGGGGTCCTGGTGGCCGGTGCCTGCCAGGGCCCCAAGAGCTCCTCGGAAAGCGTGGCCTCCGCTCTCAGCGCGGTCACTCAGAGTGGAGCCATGCTCAAGAGGGGGGTCGCGGAGCTCGATCCGCTGGTGGCAAGCGTCGACCCCGCGGTCTGCAGCTGGTGCGGCCTGTGCCAGGCGTCCTGCCCCTACGCGGCCATCACCAAGGTGGTGGCCGATGGGCGGGAGGTGGCGGTGATCAGTCCGGAGAGCTGCAAGGGCTGCGGTGGCTGTACCTCAGCGTGCCCGCTGGATGCCATTGACCTGCTGGGCACGACCGACGCCGAGATCCGAAGCATGATCGAGGCGCTGGTCAAGGATCCGGTGGTATGAGCGGGGGACTGCGCGACACCCGCGAGATCGTCCGCGAGGAGCCGCTCATGCATGCGGCGATCCGCACCGCCCTCCGTGACGGCCCGATGACCATTCCCGAAATCGCGCGGAGCATCGGCAAGCCGGGCAACGAGACCGTGGTCTGGGTGATGGGGATGCGCCGGTACGGCCTGATCGAGGCCGCCGCCGAGCCGGACGAGGAGGGGTACTTCAGATATGCGGCGGTCGCCGCGGAGGGGCAGGGATGAGCACGATCGCCGACGCCGGACTGCTCGCCGACCTGCGGCGCCTCGGCGCCACCGACATCTCCGCCTGCTACAGCTGCGGGACCTGCACCGCCGTTTGCCCCCTCTCGGACAATGCGGGGACCTTCCCACGCCGGATGATCCGCTACGCCCAGGTGGGGATGAAGGACGCGCTTCTGGGGAGCAAGGAGCTGTGGACCTGCTACCAGTGCGGGCTCTGCTCCGAGAGGTGCCCTACCCAGGCAAACCCCATGCAGTTCATGGCCGCGGCACGGCGCCTGGCGATCGCCAGCTACGACCGCACCCGCTTGGCCTGGACCATGTACACCCAGCCCGTCTTCGGCTACTTCATGGCGGTGCTGCTGGCGGCCTTCTTTGCCCTCTTCTTGTACTCCTTCCACGGCGGCCAGAGCGCGGACACCCTGGCCCTCTTCGGCTTCATCCCCGAGCCGCTGATCCACTACACCGGGATCGGAGTTGGCGTCGCGGTGCTGCTGCTGGCGATCCTGGGGATCGCGAATATGGCTCGGAAGATCGCCAAACGCGAGGGGGTTGGCCTCGGCACGCTGTTCGGCGGCAGGGAGGCACTCGGGCGCACCTTGCGCGCCCTCTGGGTGGCCGTGGGGATCGAGTCGATCGGGCTGAAGCGATACCGCAACGAGTGCGACGAAGTCCAGGAGCCCGAGCCCTGGTACCGTCGCCGCTGGGTCGCCCACGGGGCCACCATGTGGGGATTCCTCGGTCTGCTGGCGGCCACCATCCTCGACTATGGGCTCTCGCTCATCGGGGTGCGGGCGACCGGGGCCTGGGTCCCGGTCTGGTATCCGGTGCGTCTGTTGGGCACCGTCGCCGGCATCGTGATGATCACCGGGCTCAGCGTCCTCATCATCAACCGGCTGCAGGGCAGCAACCGGGCCGCCCAGGAGTCGCTGGGGTCGGACTGGCTGCTCCTAGTCCTCCTCTGGGTGACTGGTGTGAGCGGCTTCCTGGTTGAACTGGGGCTCTACCTGCCGCATGCTCCGGGATGGGCCTACTGGGTCTTCCTCTGCCATGTCTCGGTGGCCATGGACCTGGGGCTGCTCACGCCCTTCATCAAATTCGCTCACATCTTCTACCGCCCTGTGGCTCTCTTCTTCTACGTCCTGGCCAGAGAGGCCTCGGCCGCCGCCAGCTGAAGCCAGCGGCCTGGAGACTCCCGCTCGAAGCGCGGCCGAAGAGTCGCATTTGAGGTGGGGTTGGAGGTCAGCAGGGACGGGTGTCCAGGGGAGAGAGCGGGGTGGGGCACGCCGGCCGGCGGCCGCGCCCGTGACGCGTACGGCCTGATGCCCGGTCGAGTCAGGCCCAGAGACGGCTCTTCCAGGCTGATCGGGTGGGCACGGAGGCCCGCACCGCGCCGAGGTCAAGCGGGAGATCACCGGCCACACGATCGGCAGCGGGACCGACCCGGAGAGCCGGCACGGCCGCAAGACCTCGAGCGAGCATCGCGTCGGCCACGAGCTGGGCCTTGCGACCAACGGGGAGACCAATCGGATCCACTCGGCGAAGGTGCTGTCGGGATCGGGGACTCATGAACCGGGGGTGTCGGTAGATCGTGCGAGCCCAAGCAGCGGCCCCAAGGGGCTGCGGTGGTGGAGGTGCTGAGTGACTGCGCATCCGGTGCCGGGGAGCACCGGGACCGGTCGCAGGGGGCGGGGATCGAGCAGCGGGCCGAGGTGCCGGCGCAGCGGCATCGGGCAAGACGCGTCTCCAAGCACCAGTTCAAGGTTGACCTCGCGGCCAGCGGCTCCAACGGCCAGCCCAAGCACACCACCTTCGAGGCCCGCCTGATCGGGCGGTCGCGGCCGCCTCCGCTCAGTTGCCCTCCCGGCCCATACCTGCCATCAGGCGATGGGCGCAGGCGAGATCGAAGACCGCGGAGCCAACGCTCTTCATCAGGGTCAGCGGCCGGTCCGGACTGAACTGGGCGGTCGCCAGCGGGCGCACCTGATCTCGTGACAGTCGGCCCTCCGCGATGGGGATCAAGAGGTCACCGGCCTCCTCCAGGCAACCTTCGACCGTGTCCGCGTACACGCGTGCTGCCGCCACCAGGGAGGAACCGAGCTCACGCCGGTCGGGTCGGTAGGAGCCGATGGCATTCAGGTGGCAGCGCGCCTTTACGTCCCCAAGGTCTAGGAGGGGGAGCGCTGCCCCCGTGGCCAAGGTGATCACATCCGCATCTCGGGCCGCTGCCGACAACTCCCGGGCCACTTCCACTGTCAGCCCGGGGTGTGCCGTCCTCACCTGATCGGCCAGCGCGTGCGCTCGGGCCGCGGTGCGATTCCAGATCATCAGGCGCCGGATGGGGCGCACCGTGACCACCGCCTCCACCTGGCCGAGTCCCTGGGCTCCGGCGCCCACCATCAGCATGCTCGAGGCGTCTGGGGGCGCCAGCACATTGGTGGCGAATCCGGCGATGGCGGCGGTCCGGATCGCGGTCAGGCTCTCGGCGTCGACCGCGGCCAGCAGCCGGCCATCAGTGCGATCGAACAGCACCACCAGGCCCTGCAGGGTCGGCAGGCCGCGAGTGAGGTTGCTCTCGACCAGCGTGATCGCCTTGAGGCCCACCGTGCCCAGGTAGTGCCCGGGCATCAGGGCCAGGGCCGCGTCCGTGGAGCTGTCTACGTAGCGCCCGGCGGACCCCGCCCTTCCGGCCTGGTGCTCGGCGAGCGCCGATTCGATCGCCGCCATCGCCTCTCCCGGGCTCAGCCCTCGGCGAACGTCGGCAGCGCCTATCCAGCGCAAGCTATTCCCCCTCGCCCATGCCATGTCCCAGGTACGCCCGCCGAATGTGCTCGTTGGCCAGCAGGTCGGCCGAGCTGCCCTGGAGGGTTATCTCCCCCAGCTCCAACACGTAGCCACGACCGGCGATGCCGAGTGCCCGGTGGACGTTCTGCTCGACCAGCAGGACCGCGATCCCGGAGGCCGCGATGCTCCGGATGACCTCGAAGATTTGGCTGGCCACCAGCGGCGCCAGCCCCAATGAGGGCTCGTCGAGCATCAACAGCCGGGGGCGGCTCATGAGCGCGCGCCCCAACGCCACCATCTGCTGCTCGCCTCCGGAGAGGTTGCCGGCCAGGGCATTGAGGCGGGGCTCGAGCGGGGGGAAAGTCTCCAGGACCCGGGTCAAGTCCTCCTGGTTGTGCTCGTGAGGCTGGTTGAAACCACCGAGCTCGAGATTCTCACGAACGGTGAGTGTGGCGAAGACCTGGCGGCCCTCGGGCACCAGCGTCACCCCCAGGCGGGCCATCTCATGCGCCGGGAGCCCGGTCACCGGCTTGCCGTCGAAATGAACCCTTCCGCCGGCCGGTCTCATCAGTCCCGAGAGCGCCTTCAAACTGGAGCTCTTGCCCGCGCCGTTGGCTCCCAGCAGGCTGACACACTCGCCGTCGGAGAGGGCGAAGTCGATGCCGCGGACCGCCCGGATGGCCCCGTAGCTGACCACCAGTGACTCGACCTCGAGCAGACTCACGCGCCGACCTCGTCGCCCAGATAAGCGCGGACCACGGCCGGGTCGGCGCGGATCTGCTCCGGAGTCCCCTGGGCAATCACGCGCCCGAAGTTCAGGACCACGATCCGGTCGCAGACGGACATGATCACCCGCATGTCATGCTCGACCAGCAGAACGCCGATTCCGGTGGCCGCAATCCGTCTGATCATGGTTCCCAGGCTGCGGCTCTCGGTGGCATTCATGCCCGCGGCGGGCTCGTCCAACATCAACACCTTGGGGTACCCAACCAGGGCCCGGGCAATTTCCAGACGGCGTTGGCCGCCGTAGGGGAGCGAAGTCGCCATGTCACCGGGTGCGACCTGTCCCAGGCCGACAAAGGCCAGGACCTGCTGGGCGCGCTGGACCGCGATGCCCTCCTGGCGATGGTAGCGCGGGGTTCGGAAGGCGGAGTCGAAGACGGACTCCCGGATGGTGAGGTGCTGGCCCGCGAGGACGGTGTCGATGACGCTCAGGCTCTTGAAGAGGCGGACGTTCTGGAAGGTGCGGCGCAGCCCCAGGCCCACGATCCGCTGCGGGCTCTTGCCCCGTAGGTCGATGCCTCCCATCGCGACGCGGCCGTGGTAGTCCTTGACCAGACCCGATACCACGTTGAAGAGCGTGGTCTTGCCCGCCCCGTTCGGTCCGATGATGCCGAGGATCTCGTCCCGCTCCAGGTTGAACGACACCTCAGCCAGGGCCTGAACCCCCCCAAAGCTGACTGAGAGATCGCTGACGGCCAGCAGCGGCTCAGGGGCCAAGGCGGTAGTCATCGGCCACCACCGGTGGTTCCGGGAGTCCGTACCGGAGCAGGCGGCGGCGGTTGAAGGTGGGCCGGTAGGGAATCAGCCCCTGGGGGCGGAGCAGGACCATCAGAAGGAGCAGGGCGGCGAAGATGACCCCGCCGAGCGTGCCCGTGTAGGCCGACAACCACTCCGCGATGACCACGTAGAAGATCCCGCCGACGATGACTCCGGAGATGGACCCCATGCCCCCCAGGACCACGATCGCGACCGCAAAAAAGGAGGCGTCGAAGGTGAAGCTCTCGGGGGATATCAGCGCTTCCTTGGCCGCGAAGAGCGCTCCCGCCAAGCCGGCCCAGACCGATCCCAGCATGTAGGCGTAGAGCTTGTAACGCACGATCGCGATGCCGGAGGCGGCGGCCGCGATCTCGTCATCCTTGATGCACGCCCAGGCTCGCCCGATGCGGGAGGTGCGCAGGTGCCTGGTCACCAGTGCCGCCACCACCAGGAGCGCCAGCACGAACGGGTAGAAGTCCAAGGGGGTGATGAAGGGGTGCCCCAAGAGGCTGGGCGTCTTCCAGCCGTACAGGCCGTTGACGCCTCCGGTCAGGGCGGTCAGATTCTCGGCCGCGAAGTAGACAATTCCCCCGAACCCGAGGGTCATGATGGCCAGGTAGTCGCCGCGGACCCGCAGGGTCGGGAAGCCGATGACCGCGCTCGAGACCAGGGCCACCACCGCGCCGATGGGCAGCGTCTCCCAGAGATTGAACCCGTGGTAGAGGGCGGCGTTGGCGAAGACGTATCCGCCGATCGCGTAGAACGCCATGTACCCGAGATCGAGCAAGCCCGCGAAGCCGATCACCACGTTGAGCCCGACCCCGATGATCGCCCAGAGCCCCATGTCGATCCAGATGTCGGGGAAGTAGGTTCCGCCCAGCCAGTAGGGAGCGCTGGCAAAGGCCACCGCACCCAGCACCACGGCGACCCGCACCGCGCGCCTGGCCTGGGCGGAGGCCGCCGGGCGCCGCACCGCCCGGAGGCGGGCCAGTGTCTTCACGCTCGCTCCGCGACCCGTTCGCCCAGGATTCCCTGGGGTCTAAGGGCCAGGACCAGGATGAGGATGGCGAAGACGATGGCCTCCTGCCACTGGTTGGGCAGGAAGATGGTGGCGAAGCTGGACAGGACACCGACGGTCAGCCCTCCCACCAGGGCCCCGGGGACGTTGCCGATACCCCCCAGCACTGCGGCGGTGAATGCCACCAGCCCGTAGAACTCGCCCATGTTGTAGGTGACCGAGCCGTATTCGACCCCGAAGAGGACTCCGGCCACCGCCGCCATCGCGCCTCCGAGCATGAAGGTGAAGGTGACGACCCAGGTGGTGTTGATCCCCATCAGGGCCGCGGCATTGCGGTTGACCGCGATCGCTCGCATCGCCTTGCCCATCTTGGTGCGCTGGACGTAGAAGTGGATCCCCACCATCAGCAGGATGGCCACCACCGCGATCAGCAGCGAGGTCGGGGCCAGGGTGATCGGGCCGATGGTCCAGGGGGTCACGGAAAGGACCTGGGGGTAGTTCAGGGGCTGGGCGCCGGTGATCACCTGGATGATGCTGATGATCAGGAAGAAGGTCGCCAAGGAGCTGACCAACGGAGCCAACGGTGGAGCATTGCGCAGCGGCCGGTAGGCGACCCGCTCCACCACGTAGGCCAGCCCGCCGGTGAACAGCGCGGAGAGGACCAACGCGATCAGCAGACCCACCAATGGTCGGTGGGTGCCGAAGGCCCCCAGGAGGCTGAAAGTGGCCACCCCCAGGTAGGCACCCGCTTCGAAGAGCGCACCCTGGGCGAAGTTGATCAAGCGCACGATCCCATAGACCATGGTGTAGCCGAGGGCGACGAGCCCGTATACGGAGCCGACCACCAGACCGTTCACGATCTGCTGGAGCAGCTCTTGCAGGCTCATCGCCCCGGCGCCACCCTGGCCTCAGTCGCGAGCCGTCACGCGCTCTTGGTGTTGGGGTTCCAGGTGACGGCGTTGCCGCCCCCGGGCTGAACCTTGTAGATCAGGTACTGGGGCGTGATGTTGTTGCCGACGCTGTCGAAGTCGACCACCCCGGTGACCCCGTGGTAATCGTGAATCCCGGCCAGACCCCTGATGATGGCCGCGGGAGCGATGGAGTTCTCCGCCTGCACCGCCTGGGCGATGACGTACACGCAGTCGTAGTTGTAGCCGGCGAACTCGGTGGGCTGATTGCCGAACCTGCTCACGTACTGGCTGACGAAACCCCTGGCCGTGGCCAAGTCCTGGGGAGCGGGCTCACTGGACAGATAGGCTCCCACGGTGGCGGTGCCGCCGGTCTGGTAGAAGAGCGGACCGATGGTGCCGTCGTCTGAGATGAAGGGAACGTTGATGCCGAGCTCCTTGGCTTGCTTGGCCAGCAGCCCGGCGGCGGGGTTGAAGCCCCCGAACTGAATGGCGCCCGGATTGAGGCTCTTGATCTGGGTCAGAAGTGACGTGAAGTCGGTGGTGGTGGCCTGGACCCCCTGCTGCGAGAGGATCCGCCCGCCCAGCTTCTGGAAGTTGGAGACAAAGTACTGGGAAACCCCCTGGCCGTAGGTCTCCTCGTCGTTGATGGCGACGGCAGTCTTGATGTGGAGGACGTTGTAGACGAACTCGGCCTCGACCTGCCCCTGGAAGTTGTCGGTGCCGCAGATCCGGAACACGTTCTTGAATCCCTGGAGGGTCAACTGGGGGTTGGTGGAGGCGCCCGAGACCATCGGAATCCCGGCGGCATGCAGGATTCCGGACGCGGGAATTGAGATGTCGGAGTTGAAGAACCCGATCACGGCGTTGACGTTGTCGGAGACGAACAGGTGCGCGCAGGCGATCCCGGTGGCGGGATCGGCCTTGGTGTCGCAGGAGATGATCTTGATCTTGTGTCCGGCGACGCCGCCCTTGGCATTGATCTGGGCGGCGGCCATGTTGACGGCGTTGAGGTCACTGACCCCGTAGGTTGCTTCGGCACCGGTGATCGGGTTGGCGAAGCCGATCACCAGCTGCGGCTTGGGAGTCGTGGTGGTGCTCGTGGATCCACAGGCCGCCACCACCAGGGCCAGCCCTGCCGTGGCGGCGAACACTCCCACCCACCGCAGTCTGGTAGTCAAGGTCCGGGTTGTCATTTCCACCCTCCCTAGTCCTCTGCTCGTTGGTGGAGGTAGGTTGGCTCGGTTCTCCACCGCAACTCTGTGTTATATAGAACCGCAATGGGCCGGGAGTCAAGGGGCAGCCAGGGGGCTCGTCCCCACCCGGGGTTCGGAGCGAAGTTGGCCCCGGACCCCGAAGGTTCCAGGCTCGACGGCACCGGACTTCCAGCGCTGGACCGGGCCAGCCTCCGGGACCGGGCCAGACGCGTCATCCGGGGCGGCATCGTGGCCGGCCAGATTGGCGCCGGGGAGCTGCACCCGGTCTCCTATTTCGCCGCTCAGCTGGGCGTCTCGGCCACCCCGATCCGTGAGGCCCTGTTCGACCTCGCTGGCGAGGGCTTGATCGAGGTGGTACGCAACCGCGGCTTCAGGGTACCGGTGCTGAGCGAGCATGATCTCGACGAGCTGTATGAGCTCCGCCTTCTGGTCGAGCTGCCGGC
>JAKAWF010000464.1 GCA_021817025.1 bacterium | reverse complement strand
CCTCACATCTGCGGTTGCCCTCTCCCCAAGCACCACGTACAGCGCTCCTTCACCGGCGGGGCGGAACGACCACTCACCCATCTACTGCCCGGCGCCCTCCTACCACCTCAGCCATCGGGACCAGCGTGACCCCGCTGGCGGTCAGGCTCGAGCGCAGCGCACCCGCTATTGCGACCGCGGCGGGATTGTCTCCATGTATACAAAGGGTGTCCACTTGCAAGTGAACCAAGGTGCCGTCAGCTGCGGTCGTGGTGGACTCCATCACCATCCCGAGCGCCCGCTCGGCCACTTCTAGCGGATCGCTCAAGATCGCCCCAGGCAATCCCCTGGGAACCAACGAGCCATCAGCTCGGTACCCGCGTTCCGGAAACCCTTCGCGGGCGACGGTAAGTCCCGCAGCCATGCCCGCGCGCGCCAACTCCGAGTCTGACGGGGCAACCAGGATCAACGCTGGACCGACGGAGGCGACGCCTTGGGCGATCGCGGTGGCAACCGCCCGGCTGTGCCATGCCTGCGTGTAAAGCGCACCATGCGGTTTGACATGCTGCAGTAGGAGGCCAGCTCGTTGCCCCATGCCGGCGACCGCCGACACCTGATAGGCAACACTCGCCTCGATCTCGTGGCTCGCCATCGCCATCTCACGCCGACCGAAACCTGCCAAGTCAGCAAAGCCCGGGTGTGCCCCCAAGGCCACCCCAGCCTGAGCCACCCAATGAATCGTGCGGTCGATGACCACCGGGTCGCCTGCGTGGAGGCCGCACGCAACATTAGCGGAGGTCAACAAGGGCACAAGATGCTCGTCGTCCCCGATACGATAGACGCCAAAGCTCTCGCCGATGTCCGCATTGAGGTCGATTCGCGGCATACCTAACTCACAATCCCTGACCATGGCTCACCTTCGCGCGCCGTCACGCAGACAGCACGCGCCAAACTGTAAGACCTGCTATAACTCCAGCCGCCAGAGCTAGGACCCTGTTTACGCATCAAATCGAGGGTACCGATGCATTCGTCTGGATCGTCAAACGACCTGCTTGCGCCGGCACCGTGCTCGCCGTCGCGCGGCTTATCAACCAAGAACGCCAGCGGCTAGCCGAATCCAAAGCCTGGCTTCCTTCAAATCCGCTCGGACGCCAACTGGGAGCGGTCGAGGGCGAAGGCCCGGCGGTTTCGCCGGAGTGCCCGCACCGATCACCGGCGCCCGGACGCGATGCCCCGCCGATCCACCCCACCGCTCAGTTGATCTTCCAGATACACGAGGAAGGTGGGCAGCCAGTGTGCCCGGTGAAAACCGGCGGCTGGCTGAATCTGGCGAACGCGATCGAGGTGCTCCGCCAAGCCCAGCGCCAACTTGGGGGAGTGCGGGTGATCCGCCCCCAGGGCCCGTGCCACAATCGCCATCGACCATGCCCTCGTCACCAACAAGCCTTCCAAATGGGCTCCGCCGAAATTGGCGTCGTCGGCAGCCACCAAGGGAGCTCTCCACACATCCCCTGGAGAATCGGACACGGCTTGGCTCAGCCAGCCTCCAAATTCGTCAGGTGTCATCGCCTCGGCCATGAGGGCGCCCTCCGTCAGGGGTGCGCTGAGAAAGTCAGTCCCGCTGGGCACAGCCCCCCACGTCGCAGGGGCGCTATCACCGAAGAACTGCAGCGCCAGGCTGGTGACCGATCTCTCCGTGTCAGCATCGTGGACGAGCCGGCTCGCCTCGAGGGTCAGCTGCAAGGCCAGGGCTGTGTTGGCGTGGGTTCCAGATCTGATCGGATATGGGGCCAGTCCGGAGAGGTAGTCCATGAGCCGCCCTCTGAGAAGTGCGGCCAGCGGATTCAGCGCCTTGGTCCATTGGTTAGCCGCCATTTCCGACGACCGCGCGCACTCCGCATGCAGGAGCAACAGCCATGCCCATCCATAGGGCCGCTCCGAAGTGCGCCCGCCCGGGCTACCGAAGAATTTCACCTCCTGGCCGATCCGCTCCTCTGACAGATGGACAGTCAGCAGTTCGACCACCGCTTTGCGGAGTTCGCTGGACAACGAACTCGCGAGACACCGCACCAGTAGCCAATGACTGTGGACAGCCGAATGCCAGTCATAACACCCGTAAAAGGTCGGGTTCAGCTCGCGCGGTGGCTTGAGGTCCCCATCCGAGTTGAGCTCTTGATCAAGCTTGTGGGGATACTCCTGAGTCACTGTGCCAACAACCGTTCGCACCAAGTCCTCGACTGTGAACTCAGCGAAAACGGTGCGCATCACCGTGCCACCAGGCACCGCGGACGGCATTCGTCCGACCCGGAAGCCGCCTCCAACCAGTCCCTTGCCAGCCTCACCGAGCGCCGAAAGAGTAGTACTGAGGGTAGATCTTGTCGTACACGTCCTGAGGAGTCACTCCTCGAAGGTCGGTCTTGTACATGGTCAGCTGGGTTGGCTGACCGGGCATCCAGACCACCGGAAGTTGCTGGGCTAGGTAGTCCTCATACTTGAACAGGTCCTTGATCTCGGCGGCGTAAGACGGCGCCGTGTGGGTAGCCGCGATGTTCGCATCGTTGACGGGGTTGGAGTAGTCCCCGGGATTGCTGGAAGCTCCCGTGCTGAACAGCTCGCCGCCAGTCGGCAGCGGGTCAAAGCCGTATACCCACCCGCCTCCCCAGTCAGCCAGCTCCCAACCATTGCAGGGCTTGGCATAGCTGCAACCACCGAAGGCGGTCCCGATCACCTGAGCGAACGGAGCCGTTTTCAGGCTGAGCGTGATTCCCGCCTTGGACTTCATCGTCGATTGCATCGCCTCCATCTGATTGGTCAATGACGTGCTTCCGCTCGCGTACAAGAGCGTGAACGTGAGAGGCTGCCCCGCACTGATCCCCGCTCCGCACTCCCCCGAGCCGCTCCCAGGCTTCGCACAAGTCGTCGTCCCCGTCGCCTGGACCTTCCAGCCGTGGGCCTCAAGGAGGGCCGTCGCCTTGGCCGGGTCATATGGGTATACCTGGCCGCCAGATTCCAACGGACTCTCAAAGGGGTTGTGAGCCGGGAACTCCGGAACCGGCCCATTACCTATCGTGCCGATGCCGCCCAGGAAGTCCTTCACGTACTGCGGCTGGTCGATCAGCGCCTGAAATGCCTGCCGGAAGTACAACTGCCGGAAGATCGGACCGACCGTGGGGTTGGTGAAGTTGTAAGGGAAGTAGACGATGCCAA
>JAKAWF010000045.1 GCA_021817025.1 bacterium | reverse complement strand
GAGGTGAACACCCGGCTCATCGAGCGCAACAGCACCATTCCCACCAGCAAGAGTCAGGTCTTCTCCACCGCCGCCGACAACCAGTCGTCAGTCGAGATCGTGGTCTTGCAAGGGGAGCGGCCATTGGCTCGGGACAATCGCACCCTGGGGCGCTTCATGCTGGACGGCATTCCCCCCGCCCCGCGGGGGTTGCCGCAGGTCGAGGTCACCTTTGACATCGATGCCAACGGCATTCTCAACGTGACCGCCAAGGATCGCGGCACCGGCCGCGAGCAGAAGGTGACCATCACTGGCTCCACCACCCTCCAGAAGGCGGAGGTGGAGCGCATGGTCAAGGAGGCCGAGGCCAACGCCGAGGAGGACCGCAAGCGGGCCGAGGAGGTCACCTTGCGCAACCGCTGTGACTCCTTGGTCTACAGCTCCGAGAAGACCATGCGCGAGCATGGGGAGAAGCTGACTGCCGAGCTCAGAGCCGAGATCGAGGAGAAGATCGAGGCGTTGAAGACCGCGATCGCAGCCAAGAACGTGGTTGACATGCAGAGTCGGGAGCAGGAGCTCTCGGCCGCGATCCAGAAAGTTGGCGAGGCGGTCTATGCCAACACCGGGGCACCCGGGGCCGATGGCACAGGCGGCGACGACATCCCGCCCGCGGCGACGGCCGAGGGGGAGACTCCCGGTGGTGACGGTGACGTGGTCGACGCCGAGTTCAAGGAAGTTTGAGCCGGGCGCGCGCGGCCCTCGCGTCCGGGGCCGGGCTCGGCGTCCTGGCCACGGCTGGCTACGCCGCGGCGGTCGGACTGGCCCGCCGCCAGCCCGCCGCCGGGGCCGCCGAGGGCGAGCTGGAAGCGAGCCTCGACCAGCTCCTGGCTGAACTGGGCGCGCGCGGCACCCACAACTACATCTCGACTGAGGTCGGACGGATCCACGCTCTCGAGGTTGGCGAGGGGCCCCGCCCTCTGGTCTTCCTGCACGGGCTGGGGGCCAGCGCCGGGAGCTACCGGGGCCTGATCACACAGCTGGCGAAGCACCGCCGGGTGATCGCGATCGATCGCCCCGGATCTGGGCTGAGCGACGCGGTCCGGTTCCAGGGCCACCCGCGAAACGCCTGGAATCAGGTGGTGGCCGGAGTTGCCGACGCGCTTGGGTTGGACGGTTTTGACCTCGCCGGCCACTCCCTGGGGGGCTTGGCGGCCGGTGGGTTCGCGGTCGACAACCCCGACCGGGTGCGCGATCTGGTGCTGTTGGCCCCGGTGGGGCTCTCCCCGCGCTTGCCTGCCAGCTGGGCGGTGGCGATGATGCCTGGGATCATGGACATACTCTGGGCTCTGGACCGCAGGGAGATGGGTCGGCAGGTGGCCGGTGGCGAGCCGGACATCCGCGGGGTGAGCTGGGGCCCGGTGAATGTGGGCGAGGATCTGGTCGGCTACCGGTATGCCCTCAGCAAGCGCTTCGGCCGGGGCTCCGATCTGGACATGATCCCCCGGCTGATGCGGCCCTTCCGCTTCCATCCGGACTCGCTACTGCTGCCGGGCCTGGGTTTGCTGGCGGATCGCACCCTGGTGGTCTGGGGAGATCAGGATGAGCAGGTGGCATTCCCTCCCGCCCGGGAGCAGCTGGCGGCCTACCCGAGGATAGCAGTGAAGGTGCTTTCGGATCGGGGCCATCTGTTTCCGTTCGAGGAGCCGGGCCCGACCGCGAACCTGATCAGCGGCTGGTTGGCCCGCCAGGAGCGATAGCGCGCCCACCGCCGAGCCGGCGGGAGGCTGCTCCCAAGTTGGGGATGCGGATCCACGGCGCGCCGCGCTGACGAGACCGAGTCATCAGGGAAGCCACCGCCGCTCGAGCGACCGCCCCTGCCTGGAAGCGATCTCCGGCAGGGGGTCGGTTTGAATGTCAGCGGTTTGAGGTCACGGCTGAGGCTGACGCACTCTTGTGGGTGGCAGTGGTCCACAAGCCGCCGGGACCGTTCCAGATCCGGGTGCGGCAGATGGCGACGGGACTCCGGACACGCAGGGTGCGCTGGCCCCCCAAGCGCACGAGGCTTCTCGCGCCGATCCCAGGCCAGAGTGGCCAGGTGGCCGATGACGTCAGGCTGCTGGGAGGCTGGTGCCGAACGGCCACTCCCACAGTGGCGGAGCGGAGGAAACCCACGACCAGAAAGTCGAGCGGCATCGACTGATCCCTGGGAGAATGGTCCGGTTCACCGGGGAGGGCTACCTGCCCCCCGGCTGCTCCGGCAATCGCCCGGTAGGCCCCTGCAGGGGGGCTCCACCTGGCCGATTGCCCATCTCTTAGCGGGTTTCCACATTGAGTATCTTGGCACGTATCTAACCACAGAACCGATCATCCGGTC
Source organism: bacterium (assembly GCA_021817025.1). The sequence continues at coordinate 15,881 of JAKAWF010000045.1, read as the reverse complement.
TCACTCCCCGACGGCTCGGCCCGGTCGAGCAGATGAGGCGGCCGGGCGACTCGGCGCGTGCCCCTCGTCGGGCTGTTGGCCGCAGTGGCGGTCGGGCGGGCGGCGGAGGTGCTGGGGAGGGCTGATCAAAGAGCATCACGCCCCATGGCCGGTCCCAGAGGAGTTCTCGACCGTCGTCTGTCCGTGGGCGAACTCCAGCCCCACGCGATGGGAGCGGCCGGCCGGACCGTCGGGCCCGGGCCAGGTGCTGCGCACCAGCGCCACGAAGGAGTAGGTCCGGTGGCGCAGGCTGATGCGCAGGGTTTCCACGTCACCCACCTTGGGGGCCCGGACCGCGCCGGACACCGTGGCGCGCACGCCCGTGAGCGAAGCGTCGGTCAGCTGGACCTTGCGGTCTCCCAGCCGCGCGGCCGCGTCCACGTCGAAGCGCACCGCCGCGCGGCGCTCGGCGCCGAAGCGCCTCGAGCGTATCGGGGCCATGGCCACCACCAGCAGCCCTGAGTTCACCAGCAACCAGAACAAAGAGCCGTAGGCGAGCCAGGGGACGCTGTAGTGCAGGGGGGTCAGCCCCAGCATGGTGGCCACCGTCCAGGCCAGGGTGACAAGGGAGGCGAGCAGCAGCCACCACAGCAGCGGGGCCACCGGCATGCGGCTTCGGCGCTCGCCCACCCTGCCCTTGGGGGTGACCCGGAACGGAGCCTTCCGGGGCGCCAGCAGCTGCCAGGTGGCGCGCAGGTTGGCCGGCATTCTCACCAGCTCGAAGACGGTTCCTATCAGCTGCGGGGAGGTGCCCCGCGAGAGCCGGTGGAGCGCGTAGCGCTGGACCAGGAAGGTGAGGAGGAAGATGGGGGCGAAGACCAGCAGGGGGGACCTTATGGGCACCGCGGCAGTCCAGAGCACGACCATCGGGGCCAGCAGGTAACCGAGCGAGCGCCAGGCGTCGAACCAGCCCAGCAGGGTGGCGAGGTAGCTTATCCGTTGCATCACGCTCAGGCCGCTCACGAAGGCGGGGTTCTCGGTGCGCAGCACCTGCATCGCGCCGGTGCCCCAGCGCAAGCGCTGGCCGTAGTACTGGACGGCGTCGCCGGCGGCCAGGCCGCGGCTGAGCACCTGGTTGTGGTAGACGGTCTTCCAGCCGCGTCGGTGCAGCCGGATGGTGGTATGGATGTCCTCGGTCACGGTCTCGACCGCCAGGCCTCCCACCTCGCGCAGGGCGGCGACCCTGAGCACGGACCCGGTGCCACAGCAGAAGGCCGCGTTCCAGCGGTTCCGCCCGGGCAGGATGGCGCGGTAGAAGAGCCGCTGTTCGTTGAAGTCGTCCCGGTGCTCGAAGCTCTCCAGGTTGTAGAAGTCCTGGGGCGTCTGGACCAGGGCCACCCTCGGGTCGTCGAAGTACCCGATGGTGGCGCCCAGGAAGTCCGCGGAGGCGACGTGGTCGGCGTCCAGGATCACCACCAGGTCGGCGTTCACGCGGGGCAGGGCGTAATTGACGTTGCCGGCCTTGGCGTGCTCGTGGGTCGGGCGGGCCAGGTAGTGGGCACCGAGCCGGCCGGCCAGCCGCGCCACCTCGAGCCGGTCGCCGTCGTCGAGCACCCAGGTCTGGTGGCGCAGGCGCATGCTCACCGCCGCGGCGATGGTCGGCAGCAGGATCTCCTCGGGCTCGTTGTAGGTGGGGATCAGGACCGCGATTCGGGAGCAGGTCCGGGACCGCTTGGCGGCTGGGGGCAGCGCGTCCAGGTCCCACAGGCTGCTGGCGAACAGGCCCAGTCCCAGGACCGCGTGCGCCTCCAGCAGCAGGAGCGGGATTGATATCCACCAGACCCCCAGGTTGAGGGTGTCCAGCGCTCGCCAGGTGAGATAGGCCAAGCTCAGCAGCAGAGCCACGATGGTGGCCGACCGGGTGAGCCGCCGCTGGTGCCAGGGCTCCCGGGGTGGCATCGCCGAGAGGGGGAATGGCGAGTTGCCCAAGGGCGTCCTGGGGCGGGCGGAACCCTCCCCGGAACGGGAGTTGGGCATGGCCACTCCTCCTTTGGTGCGCGAGGGCTGCTCCGGCGCTCGAGTCGTCCCCGGACCGGCTGCGCGCAGTCGGACCGGCGCCCGGGTGGGTAGCGCTCCCGGGGCCGGTACAGCTTCCGCCCGTCCGGGCCGTGGCCCCATGACGAGTTGGTGGCAAGTCTCGGCGCCCGTGTCGCGCCAGGGGCAGGCCGGCGCCGGCCCAAGGGCCCCAGCCCCTGCGGTGGTCCGCCCCGCGCCAGGCGCGGTCCGCATGGCGACCGCCTGGGCCATCCCCGGCGGCGGCCGGCTGAGGGGATCCGGGAAGTGGCCGAGATGGATGCCCAGAAGCGGCACCCCAGGGACCCCACCGACCCACCCGGCCGTCCAGAGGGCGGCATCGAGCCCGGAGCGCGGGCGCTAAACTCCCAGCAACGCAAGCCCTCACCGGAGGCATGGCTGCCAAGGTGGAGCCGGGAGTGGGGGACGGACAGCAGGGGAGGCCTTGGTGGAATCCTTCGCCCGCACGCCAGTTGACGACCTCTACTTGGCGGCGGAGGCCACCTTCGATCACTGGGAGGTGGTCAAGGACCTGGTCGACGAGCTGATCGACCTGCAGCTGAACTACCGCCAGTCGGGCCATCCGGGTGGCTCGCGCTCCAAGGTCCACCTGCTGCTGGCCACCCTGCTCTCGGGGGCGATGCGCTGGGACATCCAGCGGCCCTGGCGCCCCTTCGGGGACCGCTTCGTGCTCTCCGCCGGGCACACGGTGCCGCTGGTGTACTCGACCCTGGCCGTGTTCAACGAGGCCCTGCGAGCCCGCTACCAGCGGGATCGCGATGACCGGTTCGCGTTCCCCGACGGGGGCCGCTTCGCCCTCACCTGGGAGGACCTGCTGGGGCTGCGCCACCGAGGCGGGCTCCCCGGGCATGCGGAGATGGCGGGCAAGACCCTCTTCTTCAAGTTCAACACCGGTCCCTCCGGCCACGGCCTGCCGCCGGCTGCCGGCGAGGCTCTCGCCCTCAAGCTGGCGGGGGCGGGCGCGGTCAAGGTCTTCGCGCTCGAGGGCGAGGGCGGCCTCACCCCCGGGGCCGCTCACGAGACCAAGAACTCGGCCTGGGGGCTGGGCCTCTCCAACCTGGTCTTCCTCCTGGACTGGAACGACTTCGGGATCGACCTGCGGAGCGCCTCCTCGGTCGTGCCGGGGGGGCCCGCCGAGTGGTTCCAGCCGTACGGCTGGCGGGTCCTGGGCACTGATCAGGGGATGGAATGGGGGCCCGTCACCCGCACCGTCCTGGAGGTCGCCCACGGACCCAACCCCGAGCGCGCGCCGTCGGTGGCCTGGTTCAGGACCCGCAAGGGCCGCGGCTACGGCAAGTACGACGCCCCTTCCCACGGCACCCCGCACCCCATCAACAGCGGGGAGTTCTGGGCTGGGCGCAGGCAGTTCATGGCCCGCTACGGGGTCAGCTACCGGGGGGTCGACCTGCCTGCGCCCGCGGACCCGGCCGAGCGCACAGAGCAGGCCCGCGCCAACCTCGAGATCGCGGTGGGCGTCCTGCGGCGCGACCCCGACCTGGTCGACCAGCTCTCGGAGCGGCTCCTGGAGATCGCTGGTACCGTGCCCGATCGGATCGAGAGCTTCAACCTGGGGGGGAGGGGGAAGGAGATCTTCGAGGACTCCCGGCTGACCGACTTCCGCTCCTACCCCAAGGAGATGTACCAGCCGGCCGGGGAGCGCCAGCCCAACCGGGCGGCCCTGGCCAGCTGGGGGGCCTTCATCAACGCCTATGCCAGAGCCGAGTACGGCCGGCCCTTGTTCATCGTCAGCTCGGCCGACCTGGCCGACTCCACCAACATCAGCGGCTTCGGCAAGGACTGGGGGGATCGGCCGGGCTGGGGGTGGTACGAGAGGGAAGGCAACCCGCGCGGAACGGTGCTGCCCCAGGAGATAACCGAGTTCACCAACGCCGGGATCTCAGTGGGCCTGGCGACGGTCAATCTCGCCGACGACCCCTTCTCCCAGTTCAACGGCTTCTGGTCGGCCTGCTCCACCTACGGCTCCTTCAGCTACCTGAAGTACGGGGAGATGCGCCTCTTCAGCCAGCTGGCCCAGGACTGCGACCTGCGGGTGGGCAAGGTGATCTGGGTCGCCGGGCACTCCGGGCCGGAGACCGCCGAGGACTCCAGGACCCACTTCGGGGTCTTCTCCCCCGGGGTGACCCAGCTCTTCCCAGAAGGGCAGGTGATCGACCTCCATCCCTGGGAGTACAACGAGGTGCCGGTGGTGCTGGGGGCGGCGTTGCGGGCCTCGGCCCCGATCATCGCCCTGCATCTGACCCGCCCCGCCATCGAGATCCCGGACCGGGAGGCTTTGGGAATGCCCTCCCACTTCGAGGCGGCGCGCGGCGCCTACGTGCTGCGTCGGTTCAGAGAGGACCAGCCGCGGCTGGGCACGGTCTTCATCAGGGGCACCTTGCCGACCGCGAATCTGGTCTCTTTGCTGCCCGAGCTGGAGCGCTCCCGCCTCAACGTGAAGGTCGTGGCGGCTGTCAGCCCGCAGCTCTTCGCGCTCCAGGACCGGGCCTACCGGGAGGAGACCGTCAGCGCGGCCGACCGCTGGGACGGAATGGCGATCACCAACGGCGCCTTCAAGCTGATGGGGGACTGGATCAGCGGCCCGCTCGCCGCTGAGTACTCGCTCTCCGCCGACTGGGACCGGCGCTGGCGGACGGGCGGCAGCGTCGACGAGGTGATGGACGAGGCGCACCTGTCAGCTCAGCACATCCTGGCCGGGGTGGAGCGGTTCTGCCGGGAGCGGGAGCGGCGGCTCGGCAGGCTCTCGCGCCTGGTGGAGGCCGTCCGGACCCGTTAGAGGTCCGGCCCGCTGTCCCCTTGTCCGCTGCGGGTTGCCGGCAGCTGCCGGCCTCGTTGGTCAATCACGGCCATTCGGGGAGCTCCCCTGGCCGGGGATCGGAGCGGGCAGCCCAAACCTGTGTTCCCAGGGGGCTGAACCGCCGTGAGCGAAGAGGTCACGGTCGAGGCGAGGGTCACGCGCCCTGGGATCCTCCCGCCGCTCTTCGCCCTGGGGGAGGAGGGGTCCAGCGCCAGGCGGGAGGTCCACCGGCGGGGGGTGATCCGGGGGGAGCCGTGGTTCACAGCGGGCCAGGGTGGGGTCAGAGGCGAGCTGATCGCCCGGGCTTGGTCCCAGCGGGAGGCCACCTCGATGCCGGTGGCGGCCAGGGGCGCGCAGGACTCAGCGGTCGAGGCCACCAAGTTCTCCTTGGAGCGCTCCCGCGAGCGGCTGGTGGAGGCGGTCACGCAGCTTGCCAGGGCAAGGCGCGGCAGCTCGAGGAGGGCTGTCGGCAAGCGCCATGGTCTGGCCGGCGGGCGCTCCCGGCTCATCGGCCGCTGCGGGAAGCTGGAGAAGCGGCTCGCCAGAGGTTGGGCCGGCTCAGGTCCCGGCGCGTGACGCGGGTCGGATCTAGCTGGGGCTCCCGCCCGGGCCGGCCTCAGCGGCCCGGCCATCCCGGCCGGCATGCTGGTCAGGCTGGCGTCCCCGCCCCGGTCCCGGGCCGGCATCTCGCGAGTTGAGTGGGGCCCAGGCCGCTGAGGCAAGTTCCAAGTCGGGAGGTATCAGCGGCGACCGCCTCCGGTTGCCTGCGGGGGAGCCGCCGCTTGGGGACGACGGCTCCGAGGTCTCCAGCCCGGTGCTCGGCTCAGGAGCAGGCGTAGTCCCCGTCGAAGGGATGCCCGAACCACTGCGTGACCGTGACCGGCCCGGTGAAGCCGGTTAGGGAGCAGTTGGATTCGGCCTGTGAGAGCTTGCGGGCCCCGGGGATCCAGTCGGGGAGAGTTGGGAAGGTGGTGGCGCTCGGGCTGCCCACTATCTGGCCCCACTGATAGCTGGTGGAGTAGATCCCGATCGGGTAGGTCATGGTCCCGAACGACTCCAGCCCCGCCAGCATCCCCTGGATGTCGGCGATGTTCATGGCCTGCCCGCCGGTTCCCGATTGCCAGGTGTTGGCGGTCTGGATGTCCAGCCACCAGGGGTACGCCGAGGCGCTGGTCGGGAGCGTGGGCGAGCCCGAGGCCGTGTTCACCGCTGCGGCGGCGGCTTCGAGCCATTGCCCGTCCTGGACCGCCTTCGAGTCACCGTACGCCCAGGCGCAGGCCTGGGTGTTGCCGCCATCGCAATAGCTGGCCGTGGAAGTCGAGTCAGTGTAGGGATCGCCGACGTACGCGCCGGCATTGGGCCAGTCGGAGGCCGTGTTGCCCGGGTCGGCGGTGTTGACGTAGAGGCCGGCATTGGGCTGGCTTCCCCCCTGCTGGTTCACCGCTCCAGAGGATGTGGTCGCGGCCCAGTAGAGCTCGCTGCTGGAGGCGCCGGCACTTCCGTACGGTCCCAGGCAGGGGTTGAGGTTGTTGGCGAGCCCGCCATTCACCCCGACGATCCCGAAGGCCTGGCCGCTGGGGAAGGAGCCCCCGCACTGGGGGTAGGAGATGTCGTTGCCGGTGGGGGTCGAGCTGCCCCCGCCGTGAGAACTCGGGGAGTTGTTGCCCTTACCCGCGGGATGGGCGGCCAGGGCGGGGGTGGCGCTGAGGAGGAGCAGGGCGATGGCGGCCGCCGCCCCCAGCACGGTCGATCTGAGGATGCGGGTGTGGTTGGTCATGGGCGCGGCTCTCCTGTGGGCCCGGATGGCGGAGCAAGTTTACAGGCTCTGTCCGCCCGGGGTAAAGCGCTGTCACACAAGCTCAGGGGTCCGTCAAAGTCGCCCTCCCGATTCTCCTGCCCGCTTGGCCGACTTCTGACGCGGGGGACCGCCGACTGCACGAGTGAACTCAGGCGGCCGCTGGAGCCCGCCTTCCCCCTGGACTTTGACGGGGCCCTGCACGGAAGCTGGATCCAAAGGACCTCGGGCGGGCTCTTCCCGGCGGTGCCGGCCACGCCCCATCCGCCGCCCGTGGTGGGCGAGCGCCCCCGCGCTGCTCCTCTCCGCCTGGGGAGGCTTGGCGAAGGCCATCTCAGGAGGCTCCGGGGACTGATGGGCGCGGTTGGGGCCTGGAAAAGGCCCGGGGCCAAGGCGAGACCGGCAGGCATGGGCCCGGATGGATGGGGCTTGGCGCGAGGGGCGCCATCGCGGAGGGGCCACCTGCCGGCTGGGGCCGGGGACCGGGTTGCTCCGCATTGGAACGGGGCCTCGCGATTCCCGCGGCGACACAGGCGGTGGATTCAACTGCGCGAGCGGGCGTTGGCCACCCGGGTGCCGGCCCTCCTCTCACATCACAGCCGGCCCGGCCGCCGTCTCCCCCGGGGAAGACCGGTCAACCGGCGCTTGCCAGCGGTGGCCGGGGGCGCTACCGTAGCCTTCAGCAAAGTAATGCGACCTCCGGGATTCGAGGGTTGAGATGAGAATAGGAAGAGCTGCCTGCCTGGCCGCAGTGGCTGCCCTGGCGACCTACGCGGTGGCGACGGCGGCTGTGGCATCGGCCGCGGGCATGGGTGCGTCGGCGGACTCCGCTCCGGTGTGTCCCGGTCCGGCCGCTCTGGGAGTGGCGCGTTGCAGTGCGATCCAGCTCCTCCATCCCCTCCTCAACTGGCAGGGGGTCCACGCGGCCTCACCGGGCCGGCAGCCGGGCCACAAGCCGGGAGGGGGCACCACCACTCCCGCCGGCTACTATCCCCAGGACCTGTGGTCCGCCTACGGTCTTGGTTCGACCAGCACTCCTCCGTCTGGTGGAACCGGCCGCACCGTGGCCGTGGTGGACGCCTACAACGATCCCCACGCGGCATCCGACCTGGCCGTGTACCGGAGCCAGATGGGGCTGCCGGCGCTGTGCGGGACGGTGGCGAACGGCTCGGCCTGTTCCGGTACCTTCACCAAGCTGAACCAGTCCGGTGGGACCAGCTACCCGCACGGGAGCAAGTCGTGGTCGGAGGAGATCTCCCTGGATCTGGACATGGTCTCGGCCATCTGCCCCAACTGCAACATCCTGCTGGTGGAGGCTAGCTCGGCCAGCTTCTCGGATCTCTCCACTGCTGAGGCGACCGCGCTCGGCACCTCTGGCGTGGACGCCGTGTCCAACAGCTACGGCGCCTCAGAGTTCTCGGGCGAGACCGCCTACAACCAGGCCTATGACTCGACCAAGGCCGCCGTCACCGTGAGCGCCGGCGACGGCGGTTACGGGGTGGAGTTCCCGGCTGCGGACCCCTACGTGGTCGCGGTCGGCGGCACCACCTTGTCCAACGCCTCAAGCTCCAGTGCAGGGACACAGACCGTGTGGTCCGGGACCGGCAGCGGTTGCTCCGCCTATGAGACAAACCCTGGCTGGCAGCCCACCACATCACTCTGCACGACCCGCACCGTGGCCGATGTCTCAGCCGACGCCAATCCCGCGACCGGGGTCGCCGTCTACGACACCTACGGGGAGTCGGGATGGCTGGTCTTCGGCGGCACCAGCGTCGCCTCCCCGATTGTGGCCAGCGTCTTCGCGCTGGCGGGGTACTCGGGATCTTCGACTGCCCAGGGGAATTCGGCAGCGGCCGCGGAACTGTATGACAACTCTTCGCTGACCAAGATCACCAGCGGCAGCAACTCCAGCAACTGCGGCGACTACCTGTGCAACGCCGCCGACAGTCTGCCCTCCGGGAGCACCGATCCCGGTTACAACGGACCCACTGGCAACGGGACCCCCAACGGGCTGACCGGCTTCTGATCCAACCTCGGTGCGGGTCCACGCGCAGGCGCTGAGCCCTGAAACCGGGGGCCGACATCGAGCCCTGCGCACAGGGGTTGGGGGCTGACGGCGGGAGGGGTGGCATGTCCGTTCGTGCGCGGAGGCGGGGCCGTCGGGTCCTGCCATGGGGTTCCTGGTGGTCGGGGAGGGCCGGGGAATACCGGCGATCGATCGCTTTCCCAGCACCGTGGCGGAGCCGGCCCTGAGCTTGCTACCATCTCCCCGGACGGTCGGTTGGAGATGGAGGTTGTTGCGGGAGGAGGATTCAGGATGAAGACTGGAACCGGCCGGGCGCTCCTGATTGGGAGCCTGGCGGCAACCCTGCTCCTGGGGGGCGGCTCGGTGGCGTCGGCCCAGGGCAGCCCGGGTTCGACGGCTGTGATCCACGGCAACACGGCCAGCTGGCTGATCAGCAACTCGACCAATCTCGGGGCCGCGGCGGCGGGGGAGCAGGTCAATTTGCTGATAGGGCTGCAGTATGTGACGCCGAGTTCGGGTATGCCCGCGCTGGCCAACTTCATCACCGACACCGTGACCCCGGGCAGCGCCTACTTCCACCAGTACCTCAGCCCCGCCTCGTTCGCCGCCACCTACGACCAGCCGGGCAGCGGCGTCGCCGCCCTCGAGGCGTACCTCAAGGGCTTCGGGATAACGACCACGACGACCTTCTCCAACCGGATCGAGGCGGTCGGCAACGTGGGCCAGGTGGAACAAGCCCTCAGCGTGTCCATCAACGCGTATCAGTTCGGTGGGCATTCATACTTCGCCAACCAGGAGAGCCCGTCGCTGCCGACCAGCTACAGCTATGACGGCTCCTCGTACAACCTGGCCGCGATGGTGTCCGGGGTCTCCGGGCTGATGACCTACAACGGCATCCACACCATGACCGTCAACCAGTCGCAGCTCCCGGCTGCCGCCGGCAGCCAGACCTGCTACACCGACTGCACCGCTCCAGCTGGGTACTCACCGCAGCAGATCGCCTCCGCCTACGACGTGCCGACCAAGCTGACAGGCTATGGGACCACGATTGCGATCGCCACCCTGGCCCCCTTCTACAACAAGGATGCCCAGGCGTTCTGGAGCTACTACAAGATCAAGCGGCCCGGGTCGCTGAGCCAGGTCTCAGTCGATGGCGCTCTGACCAACACCTCGGGGAAGGGCCAGGGCGGGTCGGAGAGCTCCCTGGACGTGGAGCGGTCGGGGGCGATGGCGCCCGGGGCCAACATCGTGGCCTACATCGCCCCCAACACCAACAATGGCTTCGTCGACCTCTTCAACACGGTGGCGACCGATGCCACAGCCCAGGTCATGACCACCTCCTGGGGACTGGCGGAGCAGGACGAGACCCAGGGCTACGCCACCTTGCTCAACCAGGCCTTCGAGCAGGGGGCGGCGGAGGGGATCAGCATGTTCGCCGCCTCCGGGGACTACGGCGCCTACGACGGCTACCCCCAGTACAAGACCCTGGCCGTGGACAGCCCGGCATCCTCAACCTACATCACGGCCGCCGGTGGGACCACGCTGCCGCCATGCGTCGCCGCTGGCACGACCTGTCCCAGCTCTGGCGGGGTGAACCTGGCGCCCGGCGTCAACGTGGGGCCGACCACGGAGGCCGCCTGGGGCTGGAGCTACCTGGTGCCGTACTACCAGCTGTTCGGCGAGCCGAGCGCGCAGCGGATGCAGCAGCTGGTCTATCCGATCGGGTCAGGCGGTGGGTACAGCCTCTACTTCCAGGAACCGAGTTGGCAGACGGGCTTCCAGGCTTCGGGACAGAGGGGGATGCCGGACGTGGCGCTGAACGCGGACCCGTTCACCGGCTACGCCATCTACGACTCCTCGTCCGTCTACTCGAACAGCACCGATCCCTGGAGCAACGGCTGGGGCGGCACCTCGTTCGCCGCTCCCCAGTGGGCCGGCATCACGGCTCTGCTCGATCAGGCGACGGGGGGTAAGAAGAGTACGCCGATCGGGCTCGCGACCGCCGTCTTCTACCACCTGCCGCCGTTGGGCGGGACGGTGGCCGGCTTCCGCGACATCACGACCGGCAACAACTGGGGCTACCAGGCGAGTGTCGGGTGGGACCCGACCACCGGGCTGGGAGTCCCGGATGTGGGCCAACTGGCGGCTGCGATCAGCGCTTACGACAGCCCCCCCCACCACCAAGACGGCTGAGAAGCGATAGCCCGGCAGATCAGCTGGGGCGGAAGGGCCGCGGCCCTTCCGCCCCAGCTCTCGTCGATCTGATCGGTGCGCCCGGGCCTGGGGATCCAGGGCGCGGATGGTCGTCGGGGCCAAAGTCCGGCGGCTGGGGGTCCGCGCCGGCTGTGACGATGGCCAGGGGCCGGGTGCCGACTGGGGGATGGGACCGGTTCGAATTGGGGACGGTGCGCGCCCTCAACTTTCATCCGTTGCCGATAGCTGGGCGGCCCGGAGGAGTGCGTCCCTCTTGGAGCCGCCAGATCCAAGGGGGGAGCCCTGGTCTCCTGCTCTGACCGCTCAGAGCGCCGCCGGCCGCACCCGCAAGGCGCGGCTGGACTGTGGGCAGGAGTCGCCGCCGACGAGGCCGGCCGCGTCCCCCGGCTCGGATTGCCGCGGAGCTGTCCGCCCTGAACTCCGCTCCGGTGGCCGTCCCCGAGCTGGGTCGGCCCGGCTGGGCATGACCACGAGTGGAGTCATCCTCCGCGGCTCCCCGCCCTGGGGGCGTCCGTGTCACTGTCTGCAAGGCGACCCGCCGACCCGGGCGCTGCGGCCGCCCGGCCCTCGGCTCGGCGATCCTCACAGAGGCGGCGTGGACGCGGTCCAGGGGCCGTCACGCGATGGTGTCAGCTCCCTCTCCGCTGGGGCGCCCACCACTTTCCATGGTCCGGCCCCACCGCCTGGGTCGCCCCTGGCAGGCCAGCTGTCTCCAGGCGGTGTCCCGTCGGCTCGACCTCCTTGCCCTGTCAGCCAAGGGGACCAGGGAGTGGCCGGGCGACGCGTCCTGTGGGTTGGGGTGTCCTGGACCTCTACTGGAGAGTCCGGGCGCCTCCGCCCAGATGCTGGGTGGCGGAGGTCCTGATGTCGGAGAAGTAGGCCCGGGCCACCCGGTCAATGAGGTCCCGGCTGAGCTCGGGACGGATTCCCAGGTAGCGCGCGGTGGCCACCGCCTGGTCCACCAGGTCGCGCGGGTGGCAGCCACGGAGCGGGCGCCCGACCGGGGCGTAGTGCTTGCCGAGCAGGTAGTCGACGGCGTCATCACGGTAGTGGATTCCCCGTGACTGGCACACCCGTTGGAAGATGACCCGGAACTGCTCGGCCGTGGGGTCGGGAACCAGTGCCTTGTAGCGTACCCGGCGGAGGAACGCCTCGTCGACCAGCTCGCCTGGGTCGAGATTGGTCGAGAGCAGCAGCACCGTGGCGTACGGGACGCTGACGGTGGTGCCGGCACGGGCCACGTTGAGGTAGTCGATTCCCGACTCCAGGGGAACTATGAGACGGTTGAGGATCTGGCGCGGTGGGATCATCTGGCGGCCGAAGTCGTCGACGTGGAAGATCCCGCCGTTGGCCTTGAGCTGCAGGGGCGCCTCGTAGAAGCCCAGGCCGCGGTCGAAGGCGAGCTCCAACTCGTTGCCCTTGAGCTCCCCGCCGGCGTGGACCACCGGTCGGTAGACCAGCACCCAGCGCCGGTCGTGGGGGATGGGAGGGCCCGAGACCAAGCGGTGGTGGACCGGGTCGAAGAGCCTGATCACCTCACCGTGGACGTAGAGGGCGTGAGGGATGAAGATGGGGTCCCCGAGCACGGTGGCACAGGCCTCGGCGATGGAGCTCTTGCCGTTGCCCGGGGGTCCGTAGAGGAAGAGGGCCTGGCGTCCGGTCAGGGCCGTGCCCACCACCTCGATGAGCTGCTCGGGAACCACCAGATGACGCAGCGCCTGCTCCAGCTCCTCGGCCGAGACGGCCGGAGCCTCTTCGGCGAGAGATCGGGCGCTCTCCAGGTAGTCGTCCAGGTGGACCGGGGCCGGCCCGGCGTACTGGTTGAGCTCCAGGATCTCCCGGGCGCGTTCTCGCCCGGTGTTGGTCACCAGGTACTGGAGGCTTTCCGCGAAGTCGTCACCCGGGCCCTGGGTGCCCCGGATGCCGGTGGTGCCGCAGTAGCCCTCGGAGGCCAGGAAGGTGAGTGCCTCCGAGGTGACCGACCAGGGCAGGCAGGCTCTGGCGGCGATGTCGCGGCCGAGGATGTTGCCGTTGAAGTACATGATCTTCAAGATCAGCTCGGAGACGAAGGAGAACGGGAGCCCCACCTCCTCCAGCGAGTCCGGACTCGGGGGGCAGAAACCGGGCACGTGGCCGTGGGGGGCGTAGGCCCGGGCCAGTCCGTCGGCATTGTCCGCCGGGAAGGAGGTGAGTCGTTCGGAGGTTTGTGGCTTCATGGTTTTCGTTGTGGACCTCACGGTAGCTTGCCCCGTCATCGAACCGGTGGCGATCTCATCGCGAGAGGCTCACCTTTAGAAACGCGGGGGTGACGCCGAGCACCTGGATTGGAGGACAGGCGGCTGCCCCTGCTCACCTGGTCCAGAGACCGGGGCGGAGCGATAGAGCTTACCTGCTGCGAGCCTCGGGTGTCCGGAGAAAGCAGGCGCACTCTCCACGGCCATGGCGGCCGGGCGCCCCGTCGGCCGCTGCCTCGCCGATCCGGGCAGGGTGTGCCAAGGGTGCCCCGTCCTCTGCTTGGCCATCAGCTGTCCAACCTGGTCATCCTGGCCGCTGTCGGCGCTCGCCCTTGGTGCGGGAACGGTTCAAACGGCCATCCGGGAGCCGGCCCCGGGGAAGTCGTCGGGGGAAGGTGGTGAGGTACTGCGGCAACTGCCGGCGGTGGCTGGTCTGGAGTGCCCGTTCCCTGGGCGAATCAGCAGCTCCGGCAGGTGGCAGTGCGGTCCAGGTCCGCCGGCCCCAGGTGTCGAGCCTGCGATCGTGCGGGCCGGAGTCAGCGGTCTCGATGGCGGTCGCGGCGCCGCCACTGCTCCGGGGAGAGGTAGTGGGAGCTGTCGGTCACGAACCACATCATGTCCTTGGCGGTCGCGGCCAGCTCCTGGGGGGTCGCCTTGCGCGCCCTGGCCAGCCCGAGCTCGCCCTCGCCGGAGTTTGGCTCGACTCCGAGCCGAAGGTGGAAGGACCAGCCCACATACGGCGTCAGCAGCCGGCCGAAGTCCTCCCAGGAGAGGGAGTGCCCATCGATGACAACCAGGGGCAGCTCGGACGGCTCATCGTCGGAGAGCCGTCCGCCGGCCTCGTCCTCCACCAACCCCCATCCATACCACTCCTGGGGCTCCATTTGGGGGTGGGCGACAGCCCACCGCACGGCGCGCCGCAGGCGCACCAGCAACTCGTCCGGGTTGCCTTCGTGATCGATGGTGAGGTCGAGGCGGTAGCCCTGGCCCAGCCCCAGGCCGAGCTCCTCGCCTTGGGCGGTGATCCCGCCGGGCCAGCGCATGATCCTGTAGATGATGGTGTGATGGCGGCCGTCCGGGCCGGCAACAACCTCCGGCGGCGGTGGCGGCGGCAGCTCCGGCCAGCCGGTCATCGAAGCCAGACGCCGGTCGGCGCAGCGGTCACAGAGGGCCACTCCGTCGAGGCTCACCGCGGCCCGGGGACTCCGACAGCTCGCGCAGGTCGCCGGGTTGGATGCCATCCGCTGATGGTGAGGCATCCGGCCCCGGCCGCGCACGCCTCCCCGGGCGCCCGGGGAGGCGGCCGAGGGACGGCCCGCTCGGCCCGATCCACCGCGCCGCGCCGGCGATCCCCGGGAACAGGGGTGGCGGGCTGCGCTCAGCCGCCCGCCTCCGGTCGCAGCGGGTCGATCCACTCCAGGCGAGGGAAGCGCGAGAAGTCGGCATCACACGAGTAGACGATCGCGTTGTGCTCGATCCCCAACGCCGCCAGGTGGGCGTCGTTGGTCAGATTGCCGCCGGTGCCCAGCGGTGCCAGCAGGGAGCGCAGCACCGCGCCATGCCGGTCGGTCGGGTGGACGATGGTGGCGCAGGGCTGGGCCAGCCACCCGTCGATGACGTCGAAGGCCTCCTCAGGCTGGTAGGGGTGGGCGAACACCGAGGGGTGGGTGGTGAGCCGGACCACTGATAGCAGGACCAGCCAGGCAAGGCCGACCGGCTCGGTTCCGGAGAGCGTCCCATCCAGCCACGCTCGCGCCACCTGGTGCTTGGGAGAGCTGCTGTCCAGCGCGTAGATGAGCAGGTTGGCATCTGGCAGCTTCACTTGCGCAGCTCGAGCTTGTGGATGCTCTCGGTGTCCTCAATCTCCCCCGCCAGCCGCAGGGCGTGGTCCAGGTTCAGGTTGGGGCGAAGACCGAGGTCGCGAGCCGGGGTGCGATATGGACGGCTCGGAGCCGCCCCGGCCAGACCCGCCCGCACCGACTCATTGAGGACCTCCTTGAAGGAGATGCCGCGTCGGCGCATCTGGTCGCGTAGGCCGGCGGCCACATCGGGGTCGAGGGTCACGGTGGTCCTCACCCGTACATCCTAGCATCGACTGACGGGCTGTCATGATGCTTCAGGGGTGATGCGGCCCATTCCTCCCCGGCGCCCGGAGCCTTCCGGCGGCCCGCTGCCGGGGCGTCCTCCCGAGGACCCTCAGAGGCTGGTCCGGTCGCTTCCGTCTCGGGCCAGGTTGGGAAGGCTTGCCCGCGACTCTTCCGAGCGGATCAGGGCAAGCAGCATCGCGGCGTTGAGGGCAGCGGTGACGATGCCCGGCGCCGGGCCAGTGACGATGCCGGCCCGGAGCAGGCCCAGGGCGACCCAGCCCGTGCGGAACATCGAGGCCGCTCTGTGAGCCTGCCGGGTTGGCGCCTCATCGACCACCCTCTCCAGTTGCCCACGCCGCCAACCGGACCGAGGGAAGTTCCCATCCCGAGCGCCCACCGGTCCAGGGTGGGTGCGAACCAGGCTTGGCACCCGGTCGCCACTCCGGGGACTCAACCGCCGCCATCGAGCAGGAGCGGGCCCCCCGCGACCAGCCGGAGCGCACTCTCAACCTGGAGCAGTCTGCGGGTGCCCTTGCTCGACATGGTCGACGAGGAGGGCGCGCGGGGACTTCGTGGAGGCGTCGGCGGGTGCGGCCATTCGGCACCGGCCAAAGCCTCTGGGCGCTCGACGGCAATG
>JAKAWF010000463.1:2394-3191 GCA_021817025.1 bacterium | reverse complement strand
GATCGAGATGTGGTCAGACAGCCGCTGGTCGGTCTGCGGCTTGACCCAACCGGCTCGTGGCATGTCCACCACACTACCACATATCACCCCTTAAGGAAACGGTATTGCGCCTAGGCGGCGCTTGGCGCCGGCCAGGGCGGAGCGATGCAGCCCAAGCCGGGGCTGGGGTCACCGAAGGTGACGCCCCTCGCGCGCTGCGAAGGTGGCTAGGGCCTGGGCATCACTAGCCGTGGCCCGGATGTAGTAGTCAGCCCACTGCTGCCTCTGTGGGTAGGTCGACTCGACTACGAGTCGGGCGCACGCCGCCTCGGCGTCGATCGGGGTCCGATGCAATGTGACCGCGCCCCCGCTCAGCTCGGCCCAATGCCCCCCGGCACGGCCGTACGGCATGCCGATGCTGCCCGGGTTGATGACGAGCCGTCGGTCGACGAGCCTGATGAAGGGCATGTGCGTGTGACCGCACACCAGCGTCCTGACCTCGTCTGGCAGCTCAGCGAAGACTTCAGCCCAGCGATCCAGGCGGGTATCGACCAGGACGACCTCCCCATCATCGCGAGGTGTGCCGTGGCAGAAGACGACCGGACCGAAACCTTCGACCTCAAGAGTGACCGCATGGGGCAACGAGGCTAGAAGTTCGACGTGCTCCGGTGACAGTTGGGCAGCGGCCCACGGAGTCACCTCATCCGGGATCTCGATCGTTTGGCCGCGAGCCAGGGCCACTAGCTCCCGGTCGGCGTTGCCCCTCACGAGCACTACGCGATCGCCGAGCGCGACCAGCCGTTCCAGGACGGCGGTGG
>JAKAWF010000463.1:0-2384 GCA_021817025.1 bacterium | reverse complement strand
AGATCAGCACCGGCAACCCCCGGTTCAGCGAGCACTGCGTCGAGGACCGGCAGAACGCCGTGAATGTCGGACAGAACCGCCACAGAGTTCATCATCCGGCCTTGCAGTTTCTCATCAGTGAGCCTAGGAGGTGAGGCCTAGCTTTCGTGTTTGGCGGCCTCGGCCGTCGGGCTCCACGGTGCTCCCCAACCTTCATTTGCGCACCCGTCCAGCCCGCGACCTGCCACTGCCTCTGAGAATGCCGCCGAGTTCGGCGTCTACTGCCCCACCATCTACCTGCACCTCCCGCTCCCCGGGTGAGGACCGCCGCTCAGGATCTTCGGGGTGCGGACTGGCGAGGACGCCGGCGACGATCACGGCCCCTGAAGGCAACTTGGCTGTCTGCGGATGCGTTCCGGCCGCCTACAAGCTTCCGACCGCAGTTCGGAGACGACAGATGAGGTCGTGGCCACTCCGCTCGCCTTCGACGCCGGGCACCTCTATTACGTACGCGGCCCCTGGCGCTTCAGTCAGCGGCCCCCGGTCCCAGAGGCTTTTCAAAACACGACCGCAGCACCATCATGGAACGGGTGGTGAGCCCAGGGAAGCCCAGCCGGAGCTCGGCCAGGAGTGCAGCGAGCGACTTGGGGGAGCTCACCCGCACTTTGGCTACATAGCAGTCGTCGCCGGCGACTTCGTGCAGCTCCAGGACCCTCGGGTCTTCGGAGAGCCGCAGCTCCAGCTCTCGGCGGGCCGTGGGATCACCCCCCAGGGTCATCGAAACCATCGCCGCGGTGCCCAGCCCCAGAAGGTCGGGGTCCAGCAGAGCGGCATATCCCCGAATCACGCCACTGTCCTCTAGACGGTGGACCCGGTCATGCACGGCCGGAGCCGAGAGCCCCACGGCTTCTCCCAGACCTGCCAGCGTCATTCGCCCCTTCAGGGTGAGCAGGCTGAGGAGGCGCATATCGATGTCGTCCATCGCCGCGATTGTGCCACAAGTTTCGAAGCCCAGGCGCTAGTATTGGCTTGGTTGCTTCGGACGCGTGGAGAGGGCACTTACAGATGTTCACCAAGGTTCTCGGATCTCGCTGGCTGGTCGCCTGGGCGGCGCTGGTGGTCGTCTACTTCATGTGGGGATCCACCTTCACCGCGATCCAGGTGGCGGTGCGAGGAGTGCCCCCCTTTCTCATGGCCGGCAGCCGCTTCCTCGTCGCCGGGGTGATCCTGTACCTGGTCGCGGGGAGGACGGCTTCTGGGCACCACCGGCCCAGCCTTCGGGAGGTGCGGTCGGCGGCGGTGGTCGGCGCACTGCTGCTGCTGGGCGCCAACGGACTGGTCAGCTGGGCTGAGCTCCGGGTGCCCTCGGGGATGGCCGCGCTCATGATCGCCACGGTGCCCCTCTGGATGGCCGTCCTGGGAGTGGCGCTCAGCCGCTCTTCGAGTCCCGGGACTCTGGGCTGGGCCGGAGTCGCGCTGGGTCTCGCCGGTGTCGCGCTGCTGGCCGGACCCGGTTCGGGCGGCCGTCTTCAGCCGGTCTTCGCCGGCGCGCTGCTCCTCTCCGCACTCCTCTGGGCCGTCGGGTCCCTGTACTCCCGAACCGCACCCCTCCCGCGCAGCCTTCTCCAGGCCTCCGCGCTGGAGATGCTGGCGGGTGGTCTGGGCCTGGTGGCTCTGGGGGCGGCCACAGGGGAGCTTCATCAGTTCCACGTCCAGCAGGTGGGACCATCCACCGCTCTGGCCTTCGGCTGGCTCGTGGTTGGGGGATCTCTCCTCGGCTACTCCTGCTACGTGTTCGCGCTCGCCAACCTTCCCACCACCACCGTGGCCACCTACGCCTATGTCAACCCTCTGGTGGCGATCGTGCTCGGGTGGGTGGTCCTGGGACAGGGTCTGACGCTGGGAACGGTGGCGGCTGCGGTGATGATCACTGTGGGCGTGGCGCTCATGGTGAGCGGGCCGGCGCTGGCCCGCCGCAGACGTCCCGCTGCAGTACTGGTCGAGAGCGGCTGAAAGGCATCTCCGTGCGCTTAGGCCTCAGACCTGAAGGAGTGGATAAGGACAGGAAGGAGGGTTGGAGGCAGGTAGCAGAAGTGCCTCGCTGACTTGGAAAATGGGGGTTGTGACACGCCCATCGGCTCCAAGCAGGAGGCACTCAGCGAGTGAAGCGTAGCGCATCCGTCCTCACCGTTCACCGCGGCGCCGACGACCCCAGCCTGACCGGCCATGCCGGGCTGCTGCTGGTGCGGGACCTGAACTCCAAGCTGCACCTGGTGGAGCGGCTGGATGCCGCCGTGGAGAGGGTGCGGCAGTTCAAGCAGCGGCGCCGGGGGCTGAGCGGCGGTGAGCTGCTGGTCTGCCTTGGGGAATCGATCCTGGCCGGGGGCAGCCATCTGGCCCACCTG
>JAKAWF010000462.1 GCA_021817025.1 bacterium | reverse complement strand
GCCGGCACTGGCAGCTTCCCATCCCGGAACCACCGGTATGCGGTCACTGGGTGAATCCCCTGTAGCCTCGCCCACTCCTTCAAGTTCATCTCTGCTCACTATACCGCATCGTACGAGCAACTGTTCGTAACCCCCATGGCCCGATGGTAGCACCACCGGTACGACCGCTGCGCCACGGCGCGCGTCCGGCAGCCTGCCGTGAAGGCAAAGTCCGTCACCGCCACCACGAGGACCACTCCGAACGGGCCCTGTGCTTGACGGTGGTGACCAAGGCAAGCGCGGCGTGGACGGCCGAGCACCTCAACCTGGCCGTGGGGCAGCAGCTCGGGGTCGGCCAAGATAGGCTAGCCCCAACACCGTTTACTTAGTCAGGCGGCTGTGGTGTTCTGGCGGAGATGGCTCGTGCAGGTTGGGTCAAGCCGGCTACTGACCAGCGTCTCTCCGACCACATCTCGATTGGGGTCCTGACCCAGATTTTCCCGGCCGAGGTGGTGGATGCGGTGATAGCGGCCACCGGACGGGCAGAGCATCGGCGTCGTCTCTTGCCGGCCCGGGTGGTGGTCTACTACGTACTCGGCCTGGCCCTCTTCAGCGACGCCTCCTATGAGGAGGTGATGTGGCAGCTGGTCGAGGGCCTGGCCTGGTGGAGCGGCTGGCAGACCCAGGGGACCGTCCCCACCAAGGCGGCGCTCTTTCAGGCTCGACGTCGGCTCGGCCCAGAACCACTCGCCGCTCTCTTCGCTGCGGTGGCTCAGCCGGTGGGCCTGCAGATCACGCCGGGCGTGTTCTACCGGGACTGGTGCCTGCTCAGCCCGGATGGTACTTGCCTGGACGTCGCCGACACGCCAGCCAACGTGACCGCGTTCGGCCGGCCAGGGGCATCACGAGGCAACGCGGTCGGCGCCTTTCCCCAGGTGCGGCTGGTGGGCCTGGCCGAGTGCGGGACCCATGCGCTTCTCCAGGTGGCGCTGGGGCCCTACACGATGTCGGAGCGCCGCTTGGCGGCTCAGCCTGATCCCGAACCTGCCCTCAGGGGCTCTGGTGCTCGCCGACCGGGGCCTGTACAGCTTTGAGCGCTGGCAACGGGCAGCGGCGACTGGGGCTGCGCTCTGCTGGCGGGTATCCATGCGGATGCGAGTCCCCCGGGACGTGGTCTTGGAGGACGGCTCGTACCACTCGCGTTTGTACGCCTTTGCCGATCGCCACCGACACCAAGCCCCCATGGTGGTGCGGGTCGTCGAGTACCAGCTGGATGATCCCGGGCGGCCAGGGCAGGCCGAGGGCTATCGCCTGCTCACCAATGTGCTTGATCCTGCCGCAGCACCGGCACCGGAGTTGGCAGCCGTGTACGGCGAGCGATGGGAGATCGAGACCGTGCTTGATGAGCTGAAGACCCATCAGCGCGAACCTCGCGTCGTCCTCCGCTCCAAACAGCCATCAGGAGTCGAGCAGGAGGTGCATGGCTATCTCTGCGTGCATCATGCCCTCCGCCGACTCAGGCACGATGCCGCTCTGCAGGCGGCGCTGGCACCTCAGCGTCTCTCCTTCCTCCGAAGTCTGCGGGCAGCCCGCCGGAGCACACGTCCCGCCCCAGGTTTTCCCCCCTGAAGCGCTCACTGCCGTGCCCGCTGCTGCAGTTGAGGAGATCCTCGCCGAACCCCTGCCGAGGCGTCGGCTGCGCGCCGCGCCTCGAGTGGTCAAGCGCAAGATGTCCAACTTCAAGCTCAAGCGCCCAAGCCATCGGGACTGGCCCCAGCCTACGCGTCCGGTAGCTGAAGCCGTGTCGATCCTTTAAGTAAACGGTATTGGGGCTAGTGGTGCCTGTCAGGAACGTGTCACGCAGTGCCAGTCGGGCGACTGGATGAGCTCTGGCCACGAAGGTGAGAGCGTCCCGCATGATCGACCGCGCCCGAGATGCTACGGGGAGTGGAAGATGTCATGGGTGCCGATCCGGCGCCACACGACGTGCGCCTGACCGGCCTTGACTTCCGCTCCGAACTGCCAGGTGGCCCGACCGTCAGGGGCGAACGTCATCTCCATGATGGTGCTGGTGCCGTGAACCGCCTTCACCCTAAGGCCAGGCCGGAATGGCCGCCCCGCTTCCAGATCCTCGACAAACCGGGCAACGGCCACACGGAACCGCATCTGCTCGGCGGGGCGAAGCGCTCGCCAGTCGTGATCGAATCGAGGCAGCCTCTGGTGGGTGGGCACCTACCGAAGCGAGTCGAGGAAGGCCTTGCCGCTTTCGAACACGGTTCCCTCGCCCGCGACTACTTGCTCGCTGGCTTCCCGTTCACCGGCTTGCCACGCCTCGGTCCAGAACCATGACTGCTCAGCCGGGATGGACTTCATTCCGCGCATCGTCACCTGCCCTGCCTCCACGACAAAGGCCACGTCGTCGCCCTCCTCGACGTGCAAAGCCTCCCGGATCTCACGGGGCAGCGTGATCTGTCCCCTGCTCCTGATCAACGCTCGGATCAACTGAACTCTCCATACATTCGCACTTTCAGAAAGTCATCATAGCAAGATTCCTTCCTGGGCGTTGCCAGGCTCCCCAGCGGCGAGGCGTGGTAATGGCTCAGGCAATGGACAAGGCACTCCGGAACAACGGAACGAGAAGTCCCGCCACATCTGGACGTGTGGATGTGGCGGGATGTGGTGGAGTTGCGTAAACGATCGTTCGCGGACGCGCGCGGCCGACGAGGCCGCTCACTAGGCCGCACCCGTAACGCAGGCCGTGTACGCAGCTATGTAATGCCCTATCCTGTTTGCGGCAGGCTCGACCAATGCGCATCGGCTACGGTCGGGTCTCCACCACCGACCAGAACCTCGACGCCCAGCGGGACGCGATCCAGGCTGCGGGCTGCGACCAGGTCCTCGTCGACGCGGCCAGCGGGAAGCTGGCCAGCCGCCCCGAGCCGGACAAGGCCCTCCTGATCGTTAGGAGACATCCCACGGCCCAGGCAGCCTAACCCATGCGCCCATCAGTACGCCTTGAGGGCTTGGATTTGACAAGTTGCCGCCGTGGGATGTCTCCTAGCGAGTAACCGGCGCAGGCACCTGTCGGCATACGTTGGCTCGAGCCGCCACGACGACGCGGTCTCCCATGCCAACGCTCCCAGTTCAAGCTCGGCGCGCAGAACGGCACACCCAGCCGGCGGGTCCCAGCTCGGAAGGTCAACCAGGTCCAGGAACGG
>JAKAWF010000461.1:288-3201 GCA_021817025.1 bacterium | reverse complement strand
CTCGGCCATGTGTCCCTTGGGGGGTAGGGGCATGGTCTACGAGGTGGCGCCGGACGGCCGGTCGGGTGCGGGTCAGCCGTCCAGCCAGTCGCCCAGACCGGATGCCTCGACCGCGAAGTGGTAGTTACCCGCGCCGACCGTCCGATCCAGGGTGCGCAGGACCGCCTGCGGGTCGTCATAGGGGCCCGACATGTAGAACGGCTTTCCCATCCACCCGAAGGTGATCGAGAACTCAGAAGGCGGCTCCCCGAGCAGGCGTCGGGCGCTGCGAAAGTCTGGATGGGGCAGAAAGCCCAGGCTCCTGGCGTAGTGCTCGGCCCCGAAGACCAGCTCCCGGGCGAGGTCGAAGGGGCAGGGGACCGGGGGGGAGTCGAACGCCAAGAAAAACCGGCTCAGGAAGGACTCCACCTCATGTTCGTCGAGGACTCTCGGCGGCAGGGCATCCTTGACGCCCAGGCAGTGCACATCGAGCAGGTAGCCGGCGAACCACCGCTTGTGGCGGTTGTGGTGGGGCGTCAGGACCGCCACCTGCACCAGGCTGCGGCCGATCGGATCCTCGGACTCTAAGCCGGCGTCCTTCCAGCCCCGGCGGGAGGGCGCCCGGACGGAGCAGCTCCACCCTGGGCTCACCCAGCACTTGGGGTCGCTGGCGGCCGGTTTGGGGCGGGTAGCGGCCACCTCGTAGAGGGTCTGCGCGACCAGGGAGGGCGCGAGGCCCAGCCGACGCGCGATCGCCTTCGGTGGGACTCCCGCCGCGCGCAGGGTGAGGATCTCATCTCGCGCGGTGGCGGAGACCGCACGGTCCCGGCCGCTCTGTCTCACAGACACCACGGGTAGTGTAGCTCAGGCGGACCGCCCACCACATGAGGTGTGAAGAAACTAGCGGCGGTCCCGGGCAGGCCCCTCCTCAGACCGCGCGCGGGTGCCTGCCTCCGGAGCTCTACGGCAGGGCGCCCGGCGCGCGGTCCGGGGCTTGCGCGGATGCCGACCCCGTATCCTGAACTGAGGACATGAGCGACCTTGATCTGGAGAACTTCGAGCGCGCCCTGGTGATAGTCGCTCACCCCGACGATGCCGAGTTCGGCAGCGCCGGAACTGTGGCCGGCTGGACTAAGCGCGGGATCCGGGTCGACTACGTGATCTGCACCGACGGGGCCCAGGGATCGGCTGATCCCGCAGTTCCCGCCGCTGAGCTCAAGGGGATCAGGGAGCGGGAGCAGCGGGCCGCGGCGGCGGTGCTGGGAGTCACCGAGGTCACCTTCCTGGGCCACCCCGACGGGGGCCTGGTCGCCGACCTCGCGCTCCGCCGCGACCTCACCCGGGAGATCCGCAGGTCCCGCCCGGACGTGGTCATCTGCCAGAACGCCGTCCGCCACTACGGCAACCTCGGGGGCAACCACCCCGACCACCTGGCCGCGGGCCAGGCCGCCATCGAGGCGATCTACCCGTTCGCCCGCAACCCCTACGCCTTTCCCGAGCTGCTGGAGGAGGGGCTGGAGCCGCACGTGGTGCGCGAGGTGCTGGTCACCGGCACCCCCGACCCCGACCACTTCGTGGACGTCACCGCGACCCTCGACAAGAAGCTGGAGGCGCTGCGGTGCCATCGCAGCCAGCACCGCCAGGACCCCGCCGAGCGGGTGACCGCCCGCTTGGCGGAGGCCGGCCGGGCGCACGGGCTGGAGTACGCGGAATCGTTCCGGCGGGTCTCGTCCTGGTAGTGGACCCCTGCACCATCACCGTGTTGCACGGTGACCAGACCGGCGAGGAGCTGCTCCACGAGTCGCTGCGGATTCTGGAGTCTCCCCGGATCCGAGGGCGGGTCCGGCTGGAGCACTGTGACCTCAGCCTTCGAGCTCGTCGCGAGTCCCAAAACGCGGTGGTCCACGAGGCGGCCCGGCTCATGCGAGCCAGCGGGCTGGGGCTCAAGGCCGCGACCGTCACCCCGGAGCAGGCGAGCGATGTGGGCAGCCCCAACGCGATCCTGCGGGCCGAGGTCGGCGGCGATGTCATCGTTCGCACCGGCCGCCGCATCCCCGGGGTCGCCCCGCTGGCCGGAGTCCACGCTCCCATCACGGTGGTGCGGATGGCGGTCGACGACGCCTACGGGGCCCGCGAGTGGCGGGAGGGTGAGGGGGCAGGGGAGCAGGCCTTCAGAACCACCAAGATCAGCCGGGAGCGCTGCCGTCGGGTGGCCGAATACGCCTTCAGCTATGCGCTCAGGACCGGGGCCCGGGTCTTCGGAGGGCCAAAGTACACCGTCTCCCCAATCTACGAGGGGATGCTGAAGGAGGAGATGGACGCGGCCGCACGGCGCCATCCCGAGGTGGGTTACGAGCCCCAGCTCATCGACGCAACCTTCGCTCTGGTCCTGACCCGGGATGATGCCCTGGTCATCCCCACCCTGAACCGGGACGGGGACCTGCTCTCGGACATGGTCCTAGCGCTCTACGGGACCCTGGCGGGCAGCGAGTCACTGATGATCGGCTTCGACGACCGGGGGCGCCAGAGCGTGGTGATGGCGGAGGCGCCTCACGGCACCGCCCCCGCCCTGGAGGGGCGCCACATCGCCAACCCGATGTCCATGATCCTGGCGGTCGCGGCCTTGCTGGAGCAGGCCCCCGACCCCGAGCTGGGAAGCTGCGGCCGGCTGGTGCGCCAGGCGACTCTGACCGCGTGCGGGGACGGGACCAGGACCGCGGACCTGGGCGGGATGGCCACAACCGAGGAGTTCACCGACGAGGTGCTGCGCCGGCTCGACTGAGCAAGTCGCTTCAGGGGCCGGCGCGGGTCCGGATCTATACTCGAAACCAGGTATCGAGATGGACATAATCACACTGCTTCGTCAACATGCGGGCGACTATCGCTGCCCGGTCTGTCGGCGCTCTTTGGCCGATTGCCGGATGCGCCAGCTCA
>JAKAWF010000461.1:0-278 GCA_021817025.1 bacterium | reverse complement strand
ACCGTGGCCACCAGTACACGATCGAGGTCACCTGCCGGAAGTGCACCATGGCCTTCGTGGTGGCGCTGGAGGTCCAGGGCGGGGACGAGGCCGACCTTGCCGACCAGTCGGCCGAGGCGGCTCCCCCGATCTCCACCGATGAACTCCTCGAGGTCCACCGGGCGCTGCTCGGCTACCACGGTTCTCTGACCGCGCTGCTGGAGCCGGACCGTGGGCGCGACTCCTGACCGAGGGCCCCTGAGCCGGTGATCTACCTGGATCACGCGGCCACCACCAGG
>JAKAWF010000044.1 GCA_021817025.1 bacterium | reverse complement strand
CGACGTCCACCCGTTCGTCGAGCCCGTGGAACATCGCCGCATAGTTCTCGAAGGAGATGCGGCGGCTGTGGAGTCCGAAGCCGTACGCAACGGAGCCAAGGGCACGATGGAAGCGCGCGTCGGTGGCTCCTGCGGTGAGAAACGGCACGTTCCGGGCTCCGGGATAGTAGTGATCGGTAACCCGCTGCAACGCATCCCAGAGGGGAGTGTCCACGGGCGAGAACGACGCCTGGTCGTGGCAGGGCAGGTCGATCTCCACGTGGTCAGCCAGGTCGCCAATCGCCTCGGTGAGCATGGCCCTGACCTCAGCCAGGTCCCAGCCTGGCAGTGTCCTGATGTCCACCTGCAGCTTCACCCGGTCGGGGATCACGTTGATCTTGGTGCCGGCTTCCATCAGGGTCGGGGCCAGGGTGGTGTGGGTGCTGGCCTGGGCCAGGCGGGCCAGGCCGATCATCGGGAGCTGCTGGCAGAATGCCAGGACTCGGTCGGGGTCGAGGAGTGGTCCAGACAGCTCGGGAGGGAAGCCCATGCCCTCGACGAACCGCCGCCACGCCTCGTGCATCTCGGCGGGGGGGTGGTACTCGTCGATCCGCCGCACCACCTCAGCCGCCTTGACCAGGGCGTTGTCGGTGCGAAATGGCTGGGAGCCGTGGCCCGGAGTGCCGCGCACGGTCAGGATGCACCAGTAGACGCCCTTCTCCGCCACCACCACCGGAAGGCGGGTCTGCCCGTCTGCCGTCGCCATGGGGAAGCCGCCCGACTCGGTGATCACGTAATCACTGGTGACATCGTCGGGGACGTGCTCGGCGAGCCAGCGGGCCCCGAACCTACTCATGGCCTCCTCGTCGGCGACTGCGATATAGGTGAGGTTTCCCGAGGGCCGGAACCCGCTGCGGGCCAGCCGGCGCATGCTCACGGCCATGGTGGCGGTGAGGTCCAGCATGTCGATGGCACCGCGACCCCAGACCTCGCCGTCGATAAGCTCACCGCCGAAGGGGTCATGACGCCAACCCTCCGGTGTGGCTGGGACCACGTCCGTATGCCCGAGCAGGGTGAGTGACGGCGCCGAGGGATCACGCCCGGGAAGCCTGGCCATGAGCGAGGTTCGCCCCGGGGCGGGCTCCCAGGTGTGGAGGTCGACACCCAAGCCCTCCAGGTAGGTGTTGAGAAGCGATGTGCTCCGCTCCTCATGCCCGGACTCCGGCGACCCGTCGTTGACGCAACGGTTGCGGATCATGAGCTGGAGCAGTTCGGTGGCCTCGTGGGCGAGTCCCGTGGCTTCGTCGATCACGGTAGTACCTTACCGGGAGGCGACCCGTCCGGGTTGAGTGCCCCGGGGTGACCGGGTGGTCGGCCCCAGGAGGGAGGACTGGCGCGGCCCAGCGTTCGCCGATCATCCCTGCCGGTCAGGTATCCTCCACCAGCTTGCCCTGGTGGAGCCGCTCCGCTGTCCGGCTGCAGTCCCCACGCTGCCTGGGTGAATTCGGGACTTCCTCCTCCTGGCGGTCAGTTGGAGATGCCGTCAAGGTTCAGCCGCGGTTCAGCCGCAGCCCGGGTGCGGGTCTGAAGTCCCGCTGGTTTCTGGTCGTGAGCGCCACCCCGTGGACGAGGGCGGTGGTGGCGATCATGGCGTCGGGCAGGCGCAGAGATGGTCGCTCGTGCCGGAGGGGTGTCCATTCAGGGGGGCTGGAACCAGTATCGGTAGGGGGTAGGGCGAACCCCGCTGCACGAGGAGGGCAGGTTGGCGTATAAGGGAGGGCAGTTTCATCCACCATCGACGTTTCTCTCCACATTGCAGTTATGGTCCCTGATGACGTTTTCGCTGTTCCACGCCGAGAGTGGGATGCTCTGTGTGCCGAGAATGCGTGTCTGTGCGCCGAGAATGCACGTCTGGGGACGGAGATTGAGCAGCTCAGAGCGCTGATAGCGGCGTTGCACGCCCGGGGTGGAAACTACTCCGGCAACTCCTCGATCCCGCCGTCGAAGGACTCCATCGCGGCGAAGGCTCAGCAGCGAGCGGGACGGAGGCGGTCGAAGTCGCAGCGAGTGCGCTCCCAGGACCGCAAGCCAGGCGGACAGGTGGGTCATCCCGGGAGCGGGTTGGAGCCAACCGCGGATCCCAACCGGACCGAGCGGGTGGAGCCGCCGATGGAGTGCCCAGGCTGCGGGGGGAGGCTCGCCGAGGCCACCAGATTGAGCGACGGATGGGCGCAGGTCTGGGACATTCCGCCGATCGAGTTGGAGCGGGTGCACTATCTGTTGGCACGCCTCCAATGCGCGGACTGCGGGAAGATCACCATGGCCGCCCCTCCTTTCGGACCCGCTTGGTGCGTGTCGTACGGGCCCAACGTGAACGCCGCCGCCATCCTGCTGGGGAATGAAGGGAATGTGCCGATGGAGGGAACCGCGACGCTGATGGAGTCGTTGCTGGCGGCGCCGGTGTCGACAGCCTTTGTGGCCATCGCGCAGAAGCGGTTCGCCGACGGGCTGCAGAGTGGCGGCCTGGACGAGGCGATGGGCAGTGCCCTGCGGGCGGAAGCTGTCTTGTGTGGCGATGAGACCCCGGTCAACCTCCTCGACGACAGTCTCGATGAGAACGGCGCCGCGACCACCGGGGCCGCCCACGTGGTCACCCTGCGGACCTCCGACGAGCGGCTGGTGTGGCTGCGTCCGACTCCAGCTCGCTCCAGCGTGGCCCTCAAGAATCTCGGCGTCCTGGATGGCTGGCAGGGCGTGCTGGTGCGCGATGACTACGCGGGCTGGTACCAGTTCGACGAGGGTCTGGCTGGAGTGCAGCAATGTGTCGCCCACTTGATTCGTCACCTGCAGGGGGTGTACGACATTGACGCCCAGGCACAGGGGTGGGCGAGGAATGTCCAACAGGTCCTGCGCGATGCCAATGCGGCGGTCGGGGCCGCGGTTGCTGGTGGTGAGCGCCACCTTGACGCCGAGCTGCTGGCCAGCCTGCGGAACCGGTACGACAGCAACGTCGCAGAAGGGATCGCCGTCGACCGGAACCAGCCCTGGCCGAAGGGCAACCATCCCGGATACAACCTGGCCAAACGCCTTCACGACAAGGCCGATCAGGTCTGGCTTTTCACTACCCGCTTTGACGTGCCCTGGACGAACAACGCGAGTGAACGCGCGCTCAAAGGACCGAAGCGGCACCAAGCGGTGTCCGGGTCCTGGCATACCCATACAACCCTCGCTCGATACTGTCGGATCCACACCTATCTGGTCACCACTCGCAATCATGGCATCGGGGCCATCTCCGCCATCCGCGCTGCCCTCATGGGCCGGCCCTGGCTCCCGACCCCGATCACGACCTGATCACCCCCGACCGCCGCTACCCCTGAATGGACACCTCACCACCGTGTACCGGGCGGACTCCCCCTGGGCCAGGGACGCCTGGGCCGCTCTCCGGGCTGGCGCCTCAGCCGAGGCCCTCGCCGCCTACGCTCAGCGCGACCTGGTCCTGGTGGCCGCGGACCGCGAGCAGGCCAGAGCCGCCGCCATAGCCCGCTGGGACCATGATCGCCAGGAGCTGGCGGCGAGGGACCTAGGGGTGGACCAGCTGCTGCTCACCGCCGACGGCACCAGAGCCGAGGTGAGAGACCTCAACCGCAGGGCCCAGGCGGCCCGCCTGGAGAAGGGCGAGCTCCAGGGGGAGCCGGTCGCGATAGGGCCGGGAACGGAGCCCACGGCTGAGGTGGAAGCCGGCTCCCCCCTCCTCACCTATCCAGGGGACCGGGTGGTCACCACCCGCCCCGTCTACGGCGTCAAGGCCCAGGGCAGACCGACCCGGCGGGTGGAGAACGGCGAGACCGGGGTGGTGGCCGCCACCGACCCCACCGCGGGCACTGTGACGGTCAAGCTCCGGGACCGGGAGTGGGTGGTGGATGAGGAGCACCTCTCCACCCTCGACCTCGCCTACGCCCAGCACCTCTACCAGGCCCAGGGCAGGACGGTCACAGAGGTCCTGGTCTGCGGCGGCGGCTGGCAGACCGACCAGGCCTCCGGCTACGTGGGAGTGACCAGGGCTCGCGAGACCTCGGTGGTGATCACCGACTCTGACAGCCTGGGCACTCCCCCTGGCGACGTGCCCACCGCCATGCGGGCGCTGGCCGCTCGCTGGGCCGAGGCTCATCCCGCTGTGGCCGCCACGACACTCCTTCAGCAGGCCGAGCAGGCCGCTGCGACACCTGCCGAGCCGGAGGCCGAACAGGAGCCTGAGTTTGAGCCAGCTCCTGAACCTCCCGAGCCACCCAGAGAACCCGAGCCAGGCTGGACCCTGGTCGACGAGCTGGAGAGGGACCGCGAACGGGAGTGAAAGGTTGCTCCTCTCGGCGGGATGCTCAGGGCTCCCGCCGCCGCACCCTCAGCCCCTTCAGCTTCGCGTCCAACCGATCGAAGCTCAGTAGCGAGTCCAGTTGCCGGGTCTCGACCAGGGCCACCAGATGGGCGTCAGGCCAGTCCATGCCCCGGCGTCTGTAGTGCTCCAGGGTGCGGCGCAGCAGCGCCTCGTTGTCGACTGCGATCGAGGCCAGGGAGAGAGTAGCCTCCACCAGCCTGACCACCTCCTCCCTCGGCCGCTCGTACACCCCTTGGAGGACATACACGATCTCGGCCACTGTCAGGTCGGCGAGCACAAGGCTTCGGGGCGGCGCTCCCACCAGGGCTGCGGTCGCCCGGGCCGCTAGCTCTGGCGGCTGGCCGGTGAAGTGACGCAGGACGACGTTGGCGTCGAGAGCCTCCATCACCCCCTGCGGCCAAATTCTCGGCGGCCGGCCTGGTCCACCCAGGCGGCCAGACGAATGCTCCCCCAGTCGGCATCGGCCAGCTCCTTGGGCACCGGGACCGAACCGGCGAGGGCGATGAAGTCGGCTGCTTTCCGGACCTGGGCCCGGCTGAGCTCCGGCTCGATCTCGAAGACAAGCTGGTCCCCGGGGCCTAGTCCCAGGGCGCGGCGAACGGCGATGGGGATGGTCACCTGACCCTTGGAGGTAATGCGGGCGGAAGAGTCCATGTCCTTACTCTAATCGAAGGTAAGGAGAGCCGTGGCGAATCCTGCTGGGTGGATGTGCTGCGAGATGGCGGTGGAGTTTGCCTCGACACATCACCAGGAGCACCCCCGTCGTAGACGGAGACTGATCCCATGGCGTGCAGTCGTTGCTGGCGTCGGAAGGAACCTGGAAGGCTCACCTACAGGAGATACAGGTAACTACAGGGTATATAAAAGGAGAGGGCGTAGAAAGATCAGCGCAAAAGCGTAGAGAGATCAGCGCAAGACCGGAGGCTCAGCGCTGGTCCCTGTGGATAAGTAGCGGAGATGGGCGTAGAAGCAGCCCCTCCTGACTGACCTCGGCTTTCAGGTCGGGCCAAGCGGCGACAACCTTAGCCAGGTTTCCCTTGAGTTGGGCTCTGAACTGGCGCAGGCTGGCTGTCGCTGCTCCTCCGAACTGAGCTTGGAGCAGCTCGACAGGGATTGTGGTTGGGGCCTTGAGGTAGAACAGCCGGTGGCTGAGCCACACGTAGAGGTCCAGAGCCATAGGCGCCTGCCGGAGTTTCTGAAGCACTGGGAGTGAGACAGGGATGGGCCGCTCGACTATGGCCCTGAAGAGTGGCTCGGAGAGGAGGATCGTCGAATTCCAGAAAACGGGTGCCGTCGGACGCAGCGGGTCCCACCAGAGGAACACCTCCTCGGCCACTGGGATCGGCCGGATGCCAGTCTCGCCTGGAAGGCTGTAGATCGCCGTCGCCGTGCTTCCGAACAAGGAGGTCATCTGCTTCCTGAGCCGGGTGATGTCGCCCTGCGCTCTCCCTCGCCGCCCGAGCTGGAGCTGGTCGAGGAACTCGCTGAGGGTGTGCCCCAAGGCCAGCTCCCGGCTCTTGCTGGTGACTGCCTCAGTGCTCAGCCAGCAGAGCAATAGCCTCGGGATCATCCCGTAGGGCAGGCCGACAGCAGATGGGGCCGTGAAGGATACCGTTAGGTTTCCGTTGACCCGGACGAATTCCGTGCCGGCCTGGGCCTTGTAGGGCAGGCCGACCTGGGCCATGATCCTGGCGTAGTAGGCGAATCCCGCGAGGACGACGTGGGGCGCTTGGCGTTCGTGAAGACCGCCCAGCGCCTCGGTCTGTCCCTGGCGGAGATACCCGAGATCAGCGCGCTCAAGGAGCGCGGCGAGCGTCCCTGTGCCTACGTGCTGTCGGTGCTGGACCGCCAAGTGGTCGACATGGACCAGCGCCTGGCTGACCTCGCGGCCCTGCGAGCCGACTTGGTAGCGCTTCAGGCCCAGGCCGACCGCCTCCCGGCCGGTGGGGCCCGCTACTGCCGCATCGTCGAGCATGCCGGGCTCCTGTCCGCACCTCGGGCAGTGCGCCAACCCCGGGCGGTGAGCGATGGTTCTTCCCAGCCACGTCCGGAAGCTCGGGTCGCCACCCGCTGATGCTCCACCCGAGCACCTTCGGGCCTGATGCCCCGGGGCTCGGCGCGCCCCTCAATTTGGCTTGCGACCTGCGCCGTAGCCACGGCCGGGCTGGTGCCGGCCGCAACCGTGACTGGCAGCGGCCAGCACCAGGTTGGTTGCAGCTATCAGCCGCCAACTCGGCCGCCTTCGCCATACTGGGTCCTCGGGCCCGCGTCTAGCCGCTTCGCAGCCCATCTGTCCCTTCTCTTCCGGACCGCGGCCGCCGAGACCCTGACAGCAAACCCAGGGTGGCCACGCAGGCTGGGATCACGTAGTCAAGCCCCACTCGGACCCAGATGGCCCCCCCAACATGTCCGGCCGCCAGCACCGACCCCTGGTTGATTCCCACGAGCAGGGTCCCCACGACGAGGACGATCAGCGCGATGCGGCGACGGTTCGGCCGGTGGAGGCAGACGGCGACAGCCTCGCCGGCGTTGCCCCAAGTCGGCGGATCCTCGAGTTGCGGACCGGGCAAGACCGGGCGGGAAGAGGCACCCCCGGTCGACCCCTGTGAGCTCAGTTGACGCTGGCGGCCACTGCTCATCGTCCAGCCGTCACCGCGGGGGCCCGACCCTGGTGCAGGCCGCAATCGAGGCGGCCTGAGCGGCGACCATCTCCTGACTGAGCCGGAGGAGTTGCATGACCCTGGGATCGGTGACCTGGTAGTAGGCGAACCGACTTTCCCGGCGCAGAGTGAGCAGGCCGCATGAGACCAGACAGCCCAGATGGGCTGAGACCCGGCCCTGGGAGAGCCCGGCGTGGATGACGCACTCGGCGCCGGTGCGCTCCTTCTCGGCGCAGAACTCCGCCAACGCCAGCCTGGTCGGGTCGCCCAGGGCCCGGAAGAACTTCGCCATCAGCCTCCGTCCGATCGGATCATCTGGCACCCATCTGGCCGCTGGCCGCTCGGTGTCGAGGACCGCGCTCATGCCGCGCAACAGGAGAGCTTGTGCACGTCCCGGGTGAAGGTCTGAGCGGCGAGCTTGATCCCCTCTGCCATGGTCAGGTAGGGGTGGAAGGTGGCGGCGAGCTCGTCGGTGGTGAGCCCATGCCGAATGGCGAGCACAGCCGCCTGGATGACGTCGCCAGCGCCGTCGGCGACCACTGAGGCACCCAGCAACCGGCCGGTCCCGACCTCGGCGACAAGCTTCACCAGTCCGTGGGTGTCGCGGTTGACCAACGCCCTGGGGACAGCCTCGAGGGGAAGCACCGAGGTGACCACATCGTGGCCGGCCGAGCGGGCCTGCGCCTCGGTGAGTCCAGCCGAGGCCACCTGTGGCAAGGTGAAGGTGACCTTTGGAAGCCCGGTGAAGTCAACACTACGGTCAGCGCCGAGAAGGGCGTTGTCGACGGCCAGAGCCCCCTCGTAGGCCGACACGTAGACGAACTGAGGACCTCCGGTCACATCCCCGGCGGCAAAGACGCGTGGATTGGAGGTTCGGAGCTGGTCGTCGACCACGACCGCTCCCCGGGCATCGAGCGCAACCCCGGCAGCTTCCAGTCCGAGGTCGGAAGTGTTCGGTCGGCGGCCGGTGGCCACCAGCACCTGATCAACCTCCAGCACGATCTCCTCGCCACCTGCTCTCACCTTGACATCGAGGCGACCGCCTGTCCGCTCGACCGCCAGCACGTCCGCCGGGGCGAGGATCCGGGCGCCCTGGGCGCGCAGCGCATCGGCGAGAGCTTCAGAGACTTCGGGCTCTTCAAAGGGAGCTAGTCGCGCCGCCACGTCCAGGAAGGTGACCTCGGTACCGAGGTGGAGGAAGAACTGGCCGAGCTCCAGTCCGATGGCGTTGGCCCCGATCACCGCCAGTCGTGCCGGCACCTCGGTGAGATTGAGCGCGGTGGTTGAGGTGAGGAAACCGGCCTCTGCAAGCCCCGGGATCGGGGGCGCACTCGGGGATGCCCCGGTGGCGACCAGGAAAACCCCCGCCGAGACCGCTCGACCGCCGACGTCCAGCCGGTTCGGGCCGACGAACCGAGCGCGGCCGGGAATCACCTCGAAGCCGTAGTCCTGGACGAGATCGGCGTACTTCGCCTGGCGCAGCGCGCCCACAAGCTCGTCCTTCTGCCCCACCAGGGCGGCCAGGTCCACCGGCCCTGAGCTGGTCGCGAGCCCGGCGAACGGGTGGTGCCCTGCCGTCCAGGCGAGCTCGCCGGCTCGAAGCAGGGCCTTCGACGGTACGCAGCCAATGTTGACGCAGGTTCCACCCAGGACCCCCTCCTCGACGAGCGCCACCCGGTAGCCGGCCTCGGTGGCCTTGATGGCCGCGGCAAAGGCGGCGGAGCCGGCCCCCACGACCACGAGGTCATAGTCAAGAGCCGGGTCAGAGGCTGCCCGTTCCCCGGCGGTGCTCACGCGCAGCGCCCCGGGCCGGTAGCCCGCCGCTACCACCCCCGAGCGCAACTCGGCCTCAGGCACGTCCGATGGCCAGGTGAAGCGCGCCTGGCCGGTCTGCCACGCGACCGATATGTCGGTCGCGCCAGCCTTGTCGAGCGCCCCGGTCACGTGATGGGCACAGTCGTCGCAGGTCATACCACCGACATCGAGCACGGCGGTGCGAGCAGGTGCGTCGGTCATGAGGAGTCCTCCTTGGTGACTGCCCCGGTCAGGCGGTGGCAATGTATAGTCCTTATTCGCATAAGCAACTATTACACTAGCACAACCCCGGGCGACACCCCTCTGCATTGACCATACTGCTACCAATGTGTAGTATCAGGGACCGTGGAGACCAGAACCCCAGCTGATCACCCGACTCGCCCAGCCTCACGCCCACACGCGTCTGCTCACTTTGGCGAGCCCGCCGGGTGGCTCATGGACGCCGTCCCCACCACCAGAGGCACTCGCGTGGCATGGGCCCCGCTGGCAGCTGCCCTGACCGTGATCTACACCCTGGTGCTGACCTTCGCCGACACCCAACGCCTGTCATTCGCCAATTGGGCCTATCTCACGTGGCCCCAGGGTTTGCTGGCAGCCGGGTACGGCATCGGGCTGAGCTGGCTGCTCATATTGCAGGTCGGGGCCACCCGGCGGGTGCGGAGAAGGAGCAGCGCCGGCGTGGGACTGGCGGGTGCCGTAGGCGGGGTTCTGCCGAGTTTCCTGTGTTGCACGCCGTTGATACCGACCTTGTTGGGCGCGTTCGGGGTGTCCGGGATCGGCCTGATCACCACCACTGGGACCGCTCAGGGTTTCTTTGCTGGGAACGAGGTGTGGTTCCAGCTGGCCGGCTTGGCCCTCCTGGCAGTGAGCCTGGTGTGGAGCGCTGGCAAGCTGGCCCGAGCCCGGTGTGTGATTGTGGGCTGCGATCTCGGGCCGGGGGACGATGACCGGGCCACAGACACTGCGCCGACCGGGCCCGAGGTATTCGGAGCGGATGTTTGTGACAATGCAAGAGTCTTCGGCTCCAAGGCAGTTCGAGGGCGGCGAGCATGAATGGTCTCGGATCCGCGGCGGCGCCCTCCGGCCGGGATTCGCAAGCTGTGCCGGCCCGCCAGCCGCGGCGGCTGGTTGCCGGAGCGATGCTCGTCGAGACCTTGGCCGGCTGTGGATCAGCGGTGTCCGGTCCCAACCCTGCCCCCAGCCAGCGGCCATTCCGTCAGCGACCGCGTCACCGGCCAACCCAGTGCCGATCGACCTGGTGGGATGAAACACTGCCCCAGTCGAGCAGTTCCGCGGCCATCCTGGGTTGGCGTGGTTCGGGGCCGGGGAATGCGCGAGCCGCGCGGCCAGGATTCCGGTGGTAGCGCAGCGGTTGACCACCTTTGCGACGGCCCACACCCAGATCCTGGTACTTGGCCCACCTGCCGACTTCGAGTCCGGGAGTGCGGATCTGACGGAACTCAGCCAGTTCGCCCGGGCCGCCGCCGGGTCGGCCCGTGACGACGCCACTTGGTCGTGGGGTATGGCCTCGCTGCCCCTCGAGCATGTTCATGGTCCGACCGGGACCGCCGACGCGTACGCCCTCTTGAAGCCGAGTGGCAAGGTGGCTTGCGCAACTCGGCACCGGTCAGCATCATGGGCGCTCTGCTCCAGCATCCAGCCAGGATCGGGATAGCGCCGTGAGACCAGCCAGGCCGGGACGAGGCGGTGGTGGATCCTCTTGGTGGCCGATACTGATCCTGCCCCTGCTGTGCTGCGGGTTGCCGGTCATAGTCGCCAGCGGAGTCCTGGTCGGCCTGGTCGGACTGCTGCACCACTGGTGGCCGCTCATGGTGGTGGGAGTTGCCATCTTGATCGCAGCCTCCCTCCGCCGGCACCGCCTGGGGAGCCGCTCCCGGTGCGCGGTCAGTCCGGGTGCCCCCCAGGACACTCCCTACTCCGAGCGCGGGACGCTTAGATGAGCAACGCCCAGCGTCGCCGCCAAGAGCGCGGCGCTCGTCTCTCCCACTCCAGGAAGAGAGGCTCCACCCGTTGGCGCTGGTGGACCGCCGGAGCCGCATTCCTGGCTGCCATCGTGGTCGTGGGCGTGGTGCTCGGCCGGGGGATCTCCTCCGGCAACTCCGCCGGTGGCAACGCCGCCAGGAGCGCTCCTGCGGTTGGGACCACCGCACCGAATGCCAGCTTCTCCACACTGCAGGGAGCGACTGTGTCCATCGCTTCGCTGCGCGGCCGGCCCACCTTGGTGTGGTTTGTCTCCACCTGGTGTTCCTCGTGCGAAGCCGGGACCCAGGCCGTGGCCAGCCACATCTCCCAGTTGCGAACCGACGGAGTTCGGGTGGTGGAGCTGGAGATGTACAACGACCTGGGGCAGGCTGGCCCATCGATGGCCAGCTTCGCCCACACCTACGCCGGTCCGGCGGCAGCCAACCCTGATTGGTCATTCGGACAGGCTTCCGAGGCCGCCACCCTTAGGTATGATCCAGGTGGGTACCTGGACATCTATTATCTGCTCAACAAGTCGGGTCAGGTCGTCTACATCAACAGCTCGCCGGCGGCCACCATCGGCAGCCTTCTCGCCAAGGCGCAATCTCTGTGAGGAGTGGGTAGTGCCTGCCAGGGGCCCGCGTTCAGCCAGCACTGTGGCCGGAGTCACAGTCGGAGAGCTCGAGCGTGACGTCCTGAATGCCTTGTGGCAGCAGGCAGAGCCGGTAGGGGCGCGCGAGGTCCGGAGTGCGCTGCAACCCACAAGGTCGCTTGCCTACACCACCGTGATGACAGTTCTGGTCCGGTTGGTGGCAAAGGGCTTGGTGGAACGTCAGTGGGAGGGAAGGCGGTACGTCTATCAGGCGACGACACCGGACCAGTTGGCCGCGCGGGCGATCGACAAACTACTGGCCGCGGCCTCCAATCGGCGGGCTGTCTTGGCCCACTTCGTACGTGACCCGGTAGACCGCGCTCTCCTGGTGGAACTGGCCCAGGCAGCCGAGGGTGCACCCTCAAAGTGACCGGTCCGGCGTGGATCGCGGCGGCGATCCTGGCCCTGTCCATCGTGGCGCTGGCGCTGGGCCGGACCCCAGGGCTGGGGGTGCGGCCCAAGGTCAAGGCGCGCCTGGAGTTGCTCACTCTGCTGGGTCTCGGCCTGCTCCCGATTGGATTGCTGGCGTGCGGGGCCACCGCCGTATCGGCGCTCGCCAGGCCCACCTTGCCGGTGCCGTTCGGGCTCTGCTTTCTCTTCCCAGGCGGTGGCCAGTGGGGGCCTCTCGAGCTGGCCCTCTACGGAGGCGGTCTGCTCCTCCTCGTGCGCCTGATCCTCAGCTTTGTGACTGTCGTTCGCCACACTCGCCGGACCGGCCTTGGCGGAGCTGCCCTCAGAGCCGCATGCCCTCGCCGGGCGGCGGGAGGCGAGGTCGTGTGGGTACTGCCATCCGCGCGGATCTTGGCCTTTTCCGGCGGCACCGTCCGGGCCAGGGCGGTTGTCACGAGTGGGCTGTTGGCGCTGCTCTCCCCGGAGGAGCAGGAAGCCGTGTTGGAGCACGAGGCCGCCCACCTCCGTCTGGGTCACCCGCGGCTTCTCATGGTCGGGTCGATCATGGCCAAGGCTTCGGGCTGGCTGCCAGCAGCGCGGCGCATCCTGGCTGACCTTGGCCTGCAATTGGAGGCTGCTGCGGACGACGAGGCGGCGGCACGACTGGGGTCGCGGCCCCTGATCTCCGCGCTGGCCAAGGTCAGTGTCGCCACGACGCCCAGGGGCTCGCAGGCGACTCCTGGTTCGGCTGAGGTGGGCTTCCGGGTGCACCACATCCTGGGATCTGCTGGTGGTGCCGCGCCGTTGCCAAGGTTGGCGTTCGGATTGCTGAGCGTCACGGTGGTCGTCGCCCTGGCATGGGCAGCATGTCAGGTCCTCCATGCCGGCACGTCAGCCGCGTGGCTGCTGCCATGCCTGGCAGTTCTGGCACTGGGATTATGGTGGCCGATGGCAACCAGGCGCGAGGCTCGCCGGGCCTCGGGGTAGGCGGGCCACGAGTTTCGACGCCCGCCGCTGGCCGCCTCGGCCCCTCTCCGTGGAACTGGGACGATTCGGCGCCCTCTGGCCGGAGTGCCCCAGATTGAACTCAGGCGCGGACCTCGGGTAATCTTGCGGTGAACGGCACTGGGGCGTCGCAGGGACTGTCCTGGGTCCGAGTCGCTCGGTTGTCGCTCGATCTCAGCCCGAGCCACTGACAGGTGGGGCGCGAATCGGATCCGGAGCCGAACCTTGCTGGCGGTGATCCGGATCGCGTCCCGTTCGACGATCGGCAGCCGGTCACGCCCTCTGCGGAGTGCCGGGGTGGATCCCCTCTGAGGCCGGCTCCTCCCGACCGCCGCGCGGTCCGAGGTCCGGGCCAGGCCACCGACAAGTGCTCACCCAAACTCCCACAGGCCACGGCGTGGCGCCTCACCAAGAGGGCCGGTGGCGCTCAGGAGATCTCGGCCACCCCTCCCATGTAGGGTTGAAGACGCTCAGGGACCCGGATCGTCCCGGCCTTCGTCTGGTAGGTCTCGACCAGGCAGTCGAATGTCCGCGGTAATGCCAAGGCGCTGCCGTTGAGGGTGTGGACGTACTCGGGCCTGCCACTGGGGGCCCGGAAGCGTATTCCCGCCCGGCGCGCCTGGAAATCCCCGAACACCGAGCACGAGGAGACCTCCAGGTACCTCCCCATGCCAGGGGCCCAGGCGTCGATGTCGTACTTCTTCCACTGGGCGAAGCCCATGTCGCCGGCGCACATCAGGCGCACCCGGTAGTGCAGCCCCAGCGCCTGCAGCACCGACTCGGAGTCCGCTACCAGGCCCTCCAGCTCGACCAGCGAATCCTCCGGCCGGACGAACTTGACCAGCTCCACCTTGCTGAACTGGTGCAGCCGGATGTAGCCCCTGGTGTCCTTGCCGGGAGCTCCCGCCTCGCTGCGCCAGCAGGGCGTCCAGGCGACGTGCCGGATCGGCAACTCCGCCGCGTCCAGGATCTCCTCCCGGTACATGTTGGTCACCGGCACCTCAGCCGTCGGGATCAGGAAGCGGTCCCCCTCCAGGACGTGAAAAGCGTCCTCCTCGAACTTGGGCAGATTGGCGGTCCCCACCATGCAGTCGCGGTTGACCATGTAGGGGGGAGCCACCTCCAGGTAGCCGTGCTCGCGGGTCGCGATGTCGAGCATCAGAGCGGTGAGGGCGCGCTCGAGACGGGCCCCCTCGCCACGAAGCATCGCGAAGCGGCTCCCGGAGATCTTGACCGCTCGCTCGAAGTCGAAGATTCCGATCTTCTCGCCCAGGTCGTAGTGGGTCTGGGGCACGAAGTCGAACTCCGGAGGCTCCCCCCAGGTCCGCACGGTCACGTTGTCCTCGTCGGCGGTGCCCTCCGGAACCGACTCGTGGGGCAGGTTGGGGACCAGCAGCAGCAGCGCCTGCAGCCGATCCTCGTGCTCCTTGCGGCGCTGCTGCAGCTCCTGCACCGTGGCCTTCAATTCCCCCAGCGACTCCCGGAGCACCTCCGCTCGCGGGTCTCCGGCCCGAGCCAGCGCGCCGACCCGCGCGGAGCTGGCGTTGAGCGTGGCCCTCAGGCCCTCCTCCTCCCCGACCAGCAGGCGGTGTGCCCGGTCCAGCTCCAGGATCTCCTCGACCGGAGCCTCCTCCCCCTTGCGGCGGGCTCCCTGGCGAACCAGCTCCGGATGGGCGCGGATGAAGTTCAGAGCCAGCATGGGTAAAGGTTAAGGCAGCGGCTCCCCCGGGGAGGCCGGGCGCGCCTCCGGCCGCAGGGTGGGGAACAGCAACACGTCCCGGACGCTGGAGGCTCCCGTGACCAGCATCACCAGCCGGTCGACACCGATCCCGATCCCGCCCGCCGGTGGCATTCCATACTCCAACGCCTCCACAAAGTCCTCGTCGAAGGGCTGAGCCTCGAGATCCCCCGCCGCGAGCAGTCTAGCCTGCTCCTGGAGACGCTGCCTCTGGTCCAATGGGTCGTTGAGCTCCGAGAAAGCGTTGGCCAGCTCCCGGCCGTCGATGACCAGTTCAAAGCGCTCGGTGAAACGAGGATCTGGGCTGAGCCGGGCCAGCGGCGACACCTCCAGGGGATAGTCCGTGACGAAGATCGGTGCCTCCAGCCTCGGCTCCACCAGCTGCTCGTAGGCGGCGAACAGGATCACGCCGGCACTCGCGCCATCTGTGACCTTCACACCCCTCCCCCGCGCCTCCGCCAGCATCGAGGCGGGATCCTCCCACAGAGAGTCCGCCTCCAGCCCCGTCATCTCCCGCACCAGCTCGGCCATCGCCCGCTTGGGGTAGGGTGGTCGGAGCCGGGAGGCCGCCTCGGGGACATCCCCCTCCTCGGCGGCGGCCTCGGCTGAGGCCCAGACCATCGCCTGGCACAGGTCCATCATCGAGTCCAGGTTGCCGTATGCCTGGTACGCCTCCAGGAGGGTGAACTCTGGATTGTGCCGGGGAGACAGGCCCTCGTTGCGGAACACCCGGCCCAGCTCGTAGACGCGCTCGAAGCCGCTCACCAGCAGCCGCTTCAGATAGAGTTCCAGGGCGATCCGGAGGTAGAAGTCCGCGTCGAGGGAGTGGTGATGGGTGACAAACGGTCGGGCCGCCCCGCCCCCTGGAATCGGCTGCAGGATGGGGGTCTCCACCTCCATGAAACTGCGCTCCGCAAGCACCTGCCGCAGGGCGGTGACGACCCGGGAACGCTGGCGGAAGATGCGCCGGTGGGACGGGTCCGTGAGCAGGTCCAGATAGCGGCGGCGGTAACGCAACTCCTGCTCCACCACCCCGTGATGCTTGTCCGCGGGTGGCCGCAGCGACTTCGCCAGCAAGGTCAGCTCCGCCAAGACGAGGCTCGCCTCCCCGGCTCGAGTGCGGGTGAGCTGGCCGCGGGCGCCAACCAGATCCCCGAGGTCCAGGTCGGCCAGACGCGCCAGCAGCGATCCGCCATCCAGGTCGCGGCTGGCCAGCAACTGAATACGGCCGCTCTGATCGTGGCAGTCGGCGAAGACGATCCCACCGGCCCGCCGGATGCCCAGAATCCGACCGGCGACCGACACCCTGCCGCCCAGCCCGCCAGCCGCCTCCGGGGCGGCGGCCACGGCCTCCACGCAGCTGTGGTCGGGGTGGAAGTCCACGCCCCAAGGCGGGGTCCCCTGGGCGGCGAGGCCCACGGCCTTGCGCCTGCGCTCGGCGATCATCTCTGCCAGGGAGCCGCCGTCAGC
This sequence comes from bacterium, assembly GCA_021817025.1. The sequence goes on along the minus strand of JAKAWF010000044.1, from coordinate 2,212 downwards.
GGGTGGGGAAACGTTCACTGGCACCGCCACCGACCGGTCATGGGCGCCCCGTGGACTGGACGGCCCGACCTCCCGAGCCGGCCCCGCCACCAGCCCCCGGCGGGCCCGCCGGGCCGCCGGGGCTCGCGATCACGCCGGGCGCCCAAGGACACCGGCCAACCGGGGCCGCCAGCTCACCGGTTCGCCAGGGGCGAGAGCCAGGCTGCGTTCACGCCACCTTGAGGATCTGGACCTTGCGCGCGCCGCCCGGCGTCTCCACCTCGATCTCATCTCCGCTGCGGCGCCCCAGCAGCGCCTTGCCCACCGGCGACTCCAACGAGATCTTGCCGGAGCCGGCGTCGGCCTCGGCCGAGCCGACGATGGTGTAGTCGGTCTCGCCGAATTCGTCCTTGACCTTGACCGTCGATCCGAGATGGACCCAGCCGTCGGTCTTCTCGTCGGTCTCGATCAGGCTGGCATTGCGGATCATCTGCTCCAGCTTCATGATGCGACCCTCGACGAAGCCCTGGTCATTCTTGGCATCCTCGTACTCGGCGTTCTCGCTGAGGTCGCCGAACTCCTTGGCGTGCTTGATCCGCTGGGCAATCTCCGGCCGCCGCACGGTGATCAGGTGGTCAAGTTCCTCTTCCAGCTTGTGCAGGCCTTCGGGGGTCAGGAGTACCGGCTTGTCCTGGATCACTACACACGCTCCTCGCCGGCTGAGACCGGCATGACTGCAACCGCCCGCGCCTGCCCAAGGCGGCACGGGCCGGGAAAAGGAAGTCTACCTAAACCTTGCCAGAGTGGCAAGTTCACCTTCGACACAAACCGTAGCGACTCTTTCACCAGATCGCAATTTGCCGCCCGGCGGCATTGGTGCTAGGCTACGAGCGTCAGGCGAGACGGCTGGCCTGGCTCCAGCTCACCCCCCCCTCTCGGGGCGTCCCTTTCGGGGGGCGCCCTTTTTTTGTGGCGGAGCCGATCAGGGGCGCGGCCGGTTGATCTCCTCCAGCACGCGCAGGCCCTCCAGCAGCACCAGCGGGTCGGTGAAGTCGACGCCTCGCACCAGCGGCGCCACCAGCGGCGCCAGCCCGCCCGTGGCCACGACCTTGACCGCGAAGCCCAGCTCCTGGCGGATCCGCTCGATCAAGCCCTCGGCCTGGGCGGCGGCGCCGTACATGATCCCGGCCTGCATGGAGGTGACAGTGGTCCTGCCCAGCACCCGCGCCGGAGCTGTGAGATCCACCCGGGGCAGCCGGGCCGCGCGCGCGAACAGAGCGTCGACCGACAGCTGCAGCCCCGGGGCGATCGCGCCGCCCAGGTAGTTGCCGGCGCTGTCGATGACATCGAACACGGTGGCGGTGCCAAAGCTGACCATGATGGCGGGGCCCCGGTAACGGTGATGCACCCCCACCGCGGTCGCGATCCGGTCCGCCCCGACATCGCGGGGCGAGTCGTAGTGGATGGCGATCCCGGTCTTGGTTCCGGGCCCCACCAGCAGCGGCTCCAGTCCAAGGTAGGTCTGGGACATCTCCAACAGCGGCTGGTTCAGAGTTGGCACCACGCAGCTGATGGCGACCGCCGCCACCTTGGGGGGCAACCCCCGCTGCTGCAGGAACGTCAGGAGTTGCCCGCCCAGCCCGTCGGGGGTAGCGTCGCGGCGGGTGGGGAAGCGCCCGTGGGCCCGCAGCTCCTCACCCTCGAAGACGCCTATGGTCAGGTTGGAATTGCCCACGTCGATGGCGAGCACCACGGTCTTGGCCTCCGACACTCCGGGACCGGAGATGCGGTCCCTCTGGTGACCTGCCGACTATATCCACACGCCCGCCCCGGCGGGTCGGTCGCGGGCGCGATGGGAGATACTGGGCCGGTCATCCGGCCGCTGGCTCCGGAGCAACCGATCGCAACCGAATTCGAGGCCCGCTGCTTGACCACTTCCCTCAGCCCAGCCCAGGACCCGACCAGCGCCGGCTATCCGGTGGGATCGGGCCTGCGCATCGGCAAGGTCGAGCTCAGCAGTCCGGTCTTCATCGCGCCCATGGCCGGGATCACCGATCGGGCCTTCCGCGATCTGGCTCGGGAGCTGGGCGCGGGGCTGACCTGCACGGAGATGACGGCGGCGGCGGCTCTGGTGCGCGCCCCAGAGGATGCCATCGAGAGGATCTTGGACATGGGCTCGGATGAACGTCCGGTGGCGGCTCAGCTGGTGGGCTGCGATCCCCAGCTGATGGCC
>JAKAWF010000460.1 GCA_021817025.1 bacterium | reverse complement strand
CGGACCAGCGCTGGATGAGGAAGCGGGTGGCGTACTCGCCGCCGCACCGGGGGCAGCGAAACAGACTCTCCCGCCGTCCCGGAGGGAGAGGTCCGGGTTGCTCCCCGCCGGCCTCCGGGCCGGCGAGCTGGCAATCCCCGCGTGCCACCGAGATTGGATTCGCAACACTTTTCATTTGTAATGTAGTATACCATTGATAATCTAGATGTGGCAAGTGGACCGGGCTGGTCAGCCAGTTTCCGGATGCCGCCGACCCATGCCAGGGGCTCGGTGGGCCGCTTTTTGATGGTGGATACCTTCCGCATGGCGCAGCACCTCAGCCGGCTGGTCGCCGTCGCTCCACCCGCGTTGCTCGTCGTGTACACTGACCCCCACGAGCGCACCTCCTCGGGGGTCGCGACTATTGGGGCCGCCACACCGCGCCTGTATCCGCCAGCCATGCGATCGCGATCCTCTCCCTGACCGATGAGCAGCGGCGAGCTCAATCCGCTGATTCGCGGCATGCGCCTCCTGCGCCGCAATGCCGACACCTCCAGCGAGGGCTGGAGCGCGAGGCTGAGCGGGCAGCGCGACTGGGAGTCGTTCTACCGTGAGCGCTGGCAGCACGACAAGATCGTGCGCTCGACCCATGGCGTCAACTGCACCGGCTCCTGCTCCTGGAAGGTCTACGTCAAGGACGGGATCATCACCTGGGAGACGCAGCAGACCGACTACCCGTCCAACGGCCCGGACATGCCCGAGTACGAGCCCCGGGGCTGCCCCCGCGGCGCCTCCTTCTCCTGGTACACGTACTCGCCACTGCGGATCCGCTACCCGTACGTGCGGGGCGTGCTCCTGGAGATGTACCGGGAGGCGAAGGCCCGCCTGGGGGACCCCGTTGATGCCTGGGCGGAGGTGGTCTCCGACCCGGAGCGCGCCCGGCGCTACCGATCGGCACGGGGCAAGGGCGGCTTCGTGCGCGCCTCCTGGGACGAGGCTGCCGAGATCGTTGCGGCGGCTCACGTGCACACGATCCGCCGCCATGGGCCCGACCGCATCGCCGGCTTCTCGCCGATCCCGGCCATGTCCCAGGTCTCGCACAGCGCGGGCACGCGGTTCCTCTCCCTGATCGGCGGGGTGCTGCTCAGCTTCTACGACTGGTACGCCGACCTGCCTCCGGCATCGCCGCAGGTGTGGGGTGACCAGACCGACGTCCCGGAGTCCGCAGACTGGTTCAACGCGGGCTATCTCCTGGTGTGGGGCAGCAACCTGCCGATCACCCGGACCCCCGACGCCCACTTCATGGTCGAGGCCCGCTACCGCGGTCAGAAGGTGGTGGTGATCTCCCCCGACTACTCCGACCACACCAAGTTCGCGGACCACTGGCTGCCGGCGGCGCCGGGGACCGACGCCGCCCTGGCCATGGCCATGGGGCACGTCATCCTCCGCGAGTTCTGGGTGGAGCGCCAGGTCCCCTACTTCACCGATTACGCCAAGCGCTTCACCGACCTGCCCTTCCTGGTCACGCTCGAGCGGGACGGTGAGACCTATGTCCCTTCCCGCTTCCTGCGTGCCGCGGACCTCGGTGAGGGATCGGAGAACCCGGAGTGGAAGACGGTGCTGATCGACGCCCGCACCGGAGATCCGTGCGTGCCTAACGGCTCCAACGGCTTCCGCTGGGGGGCGGAGGGAGAGGGCAGGTGGAACCTCGACCTGGGTGACGCCGACCCGCTGCTCACCCTCATGGGCAGCCACGACGAGCTGGTCCCGGTGGAGCTCAACCGCTTCGACACCGAGGGTGGGGTTGCCCTGCCGGTGGCGCGCGGGGTACCCGCCAAGCACATCGCGGGGCGCCTGGTGACCACCGTCCTCGACCTGCTGCTGGCCCAGTACGGGGTGCCCCGCGAGGGGCTGCCCGGGTCCTGGCCCCGGGACCTCATGGACCCCGACCAGCCGTTCACCCCGGCATGGCAGGAGGACATCACGGGGGTGGACGCCGCCCTCGTGATCCGCGTCGCCCGCGAGTTCGCCCGCAATGCCGAGCAGACCCGTGGCCGCTCCATGATCGTCATGGGGGCGGGCACCAATCACTGGTTCCACGCCGACCTCAACTACCGTGCCAAGCTCACCATGCTCCTGCTCTGCGGCTGCCAGGGGGTCAACGGGGGCGGCTGGGCCCACTACGTCGGCCAGGAGAAGGTCCGGCCGCTGACCGGCTGGCAGACGGTGGCATTTGCCCTGGACTGGGTGCGGCCCCCGCGACAGCAGCCGGGCACGCCGTACTGGTACCTGGCCTCCGACCAGTGGCGCTACGAGGTCTTCGCCCCCGTGCGCTTCGCCACCCGCCAGGGTGCGCATCATTTCCAGGGGCGCACCATGGCCGACCTCAACGCGCTGGCCGCGCGGCTGGGCTGGACGGCGTCCTACCCGAGCTTCGACCGGAGCGGCATCGCCCTCTGCGACGAGGCCCGCGAACGCGGGGTGGACCCCGTGCAGCACGTGGTCGAGGAGCTGCGCGCCGGCCGTCTGCGCTTCGCCGCCGAGGACCCCGACGCACCCGAGAACTTTCCGCGAGTTCTCACCCTGTGGCGCAGCAACCTGCTGGGCTCATCCAACAAGGGGCACGAGTACGTCCTCCGCCATCTCCTCGGCGTGGAGGACGCCGCCGTCCGCAATGACGACGTCCCGCTCGACCTGCGCCCGCGTGAGGTGCGCTGGCGGGATCAGGCCCCCATCGGCAAGCTGGACCTGATGGTCACCCTCGACTTCCGCCACAACGGCTCGGCCCTCTACTCCGACGTGGTGCTTCCCGCCGCCACCTGGTACGAGAAGTACGACCTCTCGACCACCGACATGCACCCCTTCGTCCACTCCTTCAACCCGGCGATCACCCCGCCCTGGGAGGCGCGCAACGACTGGGACATCTTCTCGACCATCGCCCGGCGGTTCTCGGAGTTGGCCCGCACCCACCTCGGGGTGCGTCAGGACCTGGTGGCGGCGCCACTCCTCCACGACACGCCGGATGAGATCGCCCAGCCCCTGGGTGAGGTGCGTGACTGGCGGGCGGGGGAGTGCGACCTCATCCCCGGCCGCACCGTGCCCAAGCTCTCGGTCGTGGAGCGGGACTTCGGCGCCGTCATCGACAGGATGCACGCCCTCGGACCGCTGGTGGAGACCCTCGGCACCGGGGTCAAGGGCCTCAACTGGAAGCCCGACCAGGAGG
>JAKAWF010000459.1 GCA_021817025.1 bacterium | reverse complement strand
TTCAAGAGAGGCACCCAGTCAGTGGCCGACGAGGTTCGCACCGCGACCACAGTGGCAGCGACGGCGGATCCCGCCGGGGACGGGCGTGGTGATGTCAACAGTGGCCCTCCCGCTGGAGTCCGGCCGGGGCGCTCCGACCAAGCGGTCTGACCTACTGATCTGGCCCGTGGCTACCCGTCGGCTGACCGGATGGGGGTGGAGCCGGCAGTCCCACCGGTCCTCGGATGGGGACACACCGCAGTCCACCTTGGTGGAGCACCTGGAGGACTTGCGATGGGCGATCATCGTGAGCCTCATCGCGTGGGGGCTTGCCACAGCCGTCGCCTTCGTATTCAACCAGCGTCTGATCGCTGTCCTGGAGCGGCCCCTGCACCTGGCTCTGCTCCACACCCACTCCCCGTTCGGCCAGCGGGTGGTGGTTACGAGCCCCATCGCCGGGCTCGCCATTCCCTTCGAGGTCGCCGGGGTGGCGGGGGTGATCCTGGCGCTGCCGGTGATCACCTGGGAGCTCTGGCGCTTCGTCGCCCCTGGCCTGCACCGCAACGAGCGCAGGCTGGCCTTCCCCTTCGTCTTCGGTACCCTGTTCTTCTTCGCTCTGGGTGGCCTCTTCGCCTATTTCGTGCTCCCCATCGGGCTCACTTTCCTGGCCACTTTCCTGGGCGGCAACGCAGTCTACCTGCCCGACCTGGGAGCCTACCTCAGCTTCTTTGCCCTGGTGGTCCTGGTGTTCGGGGCCACCTTTGAGATGCCGGTCGTGCTCTGCCTGCTGGGGGCGATGGGGATCCTCAGCAGCCAGCAGCTGCGGAACTGGCGCAAGCCCGCGTACTTCGTCATCATCTTGGTGGCGCTGGTGGTGACTCCCGGAGCTGACCCCTTCACCCCCACCTTCCTCTCCTTGGCCCTGCTCCTCTTCTACGAGGGCAGCATCCTCTTCATCCGCGGCCCGCTCCACCACTGATGGCATGATGGACCGGCTCCGCCCGCGCCGACCTGCTTGGGGCTGGCGCCCTGATCAGCCTGGGCTCCACTTCTGGCTCTGTGCTCCGCCACGGTAGAAGCGCCATGCCACCCCGGAGCGGACTCCGAGGCGGCGCGATCGCATTGACGGACGCTCCCAGGAGATCCAGCGGCTCCGCCGGCCCGAAGCCTGCCGGCAGCGGTCTCCGAACGTGCGAGGTGGCGGTGCAATAGTGGAGCGAGGCGCGCGTTGAGTTCGGGGAACACATGATCGACTTCCCCGCCGAGGGGCTGTTCGAGCTGAGCGGCAGCATGGCCACCATCCGCCTCGTCCACACAGACGACCTCGATGTCGGCATGAGCGAATACGAGGAGCATGAGGCCAGGACCCTGAGGACCGGGAGTACGCGGAGGGGGGCAGCAGCTGGGATTCGTCTGTGGTTGGTTGCGGTACGAGCTGCGCCGCCTGATCGGACTGGCGCTGGATGCCGGCTGATCGACCAAAGGGTGGTCGGTGGCGCCTTCTTGGCCCAGTTCCGATGCAAGAGAGAGCTGCCCGGCAGGGGGCTGACCCGGCTACCAGGCCCAACTCCTCCCCGCTCCCAGGAAACGGCTGGACCTGCGGTTGACAGTGGGCTTGGAGGCGGCGTATCGTCTAACGGCGATGGACGATCATTGTTCGCATCCGTGCTCGTGTGGGACCTCGCCAGCCCCCCCCGGTCTGCTTGTCGGAACCGAGTCGGGCGATGCCGAGCTGGCGATCGTCGCCAAGGCGCTCGGCCATCCGGTGCGAGTGCAGATCCTCCGGACCCTGTTCGAGCAGCGGGCCTGCTTGTGCGGCGAGCTGGTGGCCGCACTCCCTCTCGCCCAGTCGACAGTCTCCGAGCACCTGCGCATCCTGCGCGAGGCCGGTCTCGTCCAGGGCGAGATCGACGGTCCCCGGGTCTGCTACTGCGCGAGGCCGGACCGGCTGCTCCGGTTCATAGAACTTGCCCAGGGGCTTGCGAGTACTCGCGCCTCCTCTCGGTCGGAGGCGGTTCCACGATGACCAGGTGTTCAAACCAGTTGGAGGTGACCAGATGATCAAGTCTGTGGAAGTGTTCGACCCAGCCATGTGCTGCTCCACTGGGGTGTGCGGCCCCGCAGTCGATCCAGCGCTGGCGCGCTTCGCGGGCGATGTGGAATGGCTCTCAAGGCACGGCCTCAAGGTCGAGCGTTTCAACCTGGGGCAGGAGCCAGGCGCCTTCGCCGGGCGGACCGTGGTGCGGGAGGCGCTGGCCGCCAAGGGACAGAGCTGCCTGCCCTTGACCCTCGTCGACGGCCAGATCGTGCGTGAGGGCGTCTACCCCAGCCGAGATGAGCTGGTCGTGCTGGCGCGGGTCCCGGTCTCCGTGCTCTCGTACTCGCCCGCACCGGCCGCCGAGGCGAGTCCCCCAGGCGGGGGCTGCTGCCCCACGGGAAGCTGCTGATGGCGCGGAACGCGCTCCAGACCATCCTGGACCGGCCGACCCGCAACCTCTTCTTCACCGGCAAGGGCGGGGTCGGCAAGACCTCCCTCTCCTGTGCGGTCGCGGTCAGCCTGGCGGACCGCGGCGCCAAGGTGCTGTTGGTGAGCACCGACCCAGCCTCCAATCTCTCCGAGGTGCTGGGAACACAGCTGGCCTCGAGTCCCCGTCCAGTGGCGGGGGTGGAGCGGCTCTTCGCCGTGGACATCGATCCCATGGCCGCCGCCGAAGCCTACCGCCAGCGGGTGGTGGGCCCGTATCGGGGCGTCCTGCCGGATGAGGTGGTGGCAGGCATCGAGGAGCAGCTCTCCGGCTCCTGCACGGTCGAGATCGCCGCCTTCGACCAGTTCACCGGCTTGCTGGCCGACCCTGGAGACTACGACCACATCGTCTTCGACACGGCTCCCACGGGGCACACCCTGCGCATGCTGGCGCTGCCCGGTGCCTGGACTGGCTATCTCGACACCAACACCGTCGGGGCCACCTGTGTGGGCCCGTTGTCCGGGTTGACCCAGCAGCGCGCCCTCTACCGGGATGCGCTCACCGTTCTCTCCGACCGCGAGCGCACCACCCTGGTGCTGGTGACCAGACCGGATGCTGGCGCAGTGGGCGAGGCCGCCAGAGCCAGTGCCGAGCTGGCGACCACGGGACTTCGAAACCAGCATCTCGTCATCAACGGGGTCTTCCCCGGAGTCCCCACGGAGGACCCCATCGCGGCTGCCCTCGCCCGGCGCCAGCGCG
>JAKAWF010000458.1 GCA_021817025.1 bacterium | reverse complement strand
AATTCTAGTAAAGGCAAAAAGATCATGTCGATCACAGGTGGGAGCATTTCGGCGCTTATGGGCCTTCTGCTTGCCGTGGCGGCGATCTCTCCGCCTGCCACTGGAGGATCTGCTCAGTCGACCTCCGGATCGATGGCGCTTCAGGCGACAAGCAGCGGTGGTTCCGGTGACACCCTCCCTGCAGGATCCTCCAGTTCGTCCTCCGGATCGGCAGGGTCACAAGCTACGGGCAGCGGTAGTCCTGGCATCACACTAACGAATGTTCAGTGGTCCTCGGTTGAAGCCGACCCGAGGGCCTACTCTGGCGATAGCGTGCGCGTGCTAGGTGAGATTGTGCAGGTCGTGCCAAACTCGGGTGGTCCCACCGTATACCGTGCGTACCTCGATCCGCCCACCGACAGCGAGGAGGTCGCCGTCGAAACTACTGGGACATCACTGCTTCCAACCGATACTTATGTGTCCATCGCGGGCACGGACCAAGGGTCTGCACAGTTTACTCTGACATTGACCGGCAACATCGTGACGATTCCGCTGATTGCGGCGAACACGATGACCGTTGTCACGGCAGACACTGTCATAGCCCCTACGCTCGCTACCTGGGGACCAAGTCAGCCCATCACCCAAAATGGGCTAACGATCACGGTGACTAAGGTGGAGCTGGCGGCGACCGAAACGCGCGTCTTCTTCACGGCTACCAATGCGAGCAACCTGGGTGTTTTGGTGAGCGCTCTTGAGGCAACGGCCGTGCAAGGATCAAATCAGCCATCCCTGATATTGAGCTCGCCCGATTACGCGGGGTTTCCGCAGACGATTGAGCCGGGAGTCACCACCACGGCCGAAGTCGTATTCGGCCCGGTGTCTCAGACGGGTGGTCCACTCACGATCCGGCTCTCTAACGTAGAGGATCAGAACTTCAGCGAGTCTTGGTCCGATTACGTGTTCTCGGTGCCACCGCCGTAGGGAAGTCAATCCCGCGATGTCTTCCAAGCTCGGGCCACGGACGCCCGGCTTGGCCGTTGGCGCCCACCGTCTTAGCGGTGGAACGGAGCGGCCGGATGGCTGTGAGCGTGCCCGAAAGCATCACGCAAGGGGGCGCGGACCACTGACGTCCATACAGCGCCGACTTAGAGACACGAAACCGGTAACTCACGCCCCGCCCATCGCCCCCGCTGTTGGGGCCACGGTCTCTTGGCGGGACCCTCATCTTGCACCTCCTAAGAGCACGGCCAAGCAACGGTCCACCTCAACCCGCACATCGGCGTCAATCTGTCCGGTCGCCTTGCCCAGCTTGTCGCGTTTCACCGTCCCGACCTTGCCCGCAATCACCTGTGAAGTCTTTTGCAAGCCGTTTTCCGCATTCGGTTGCACCGTGACCCGCGTCAGTGGCGCGTCCACGAGCGTCCTGGTGATGGGCAGCGCTGTTGTGCTCGTGTGCTCGCCGAATAGGTTGGAGTGGATCACCAAGGCGGGTCGCGGCTCACCAAGGTCGCCTTGCGTGGCGATGGTGCCAAGGTTGCCTTGCCTCACTCCGTCCAGCCGTCCAGATCTTCTAGCGCCTCATCCAGGAGATGTTGCACGGAGCGATCCGCCATGTCCGCCTGCGCCACCAGTTGGCACTGGCGTCGGCATTCTGCCGCGAAGCCCGGACGGCGGGAGTCTGGCACCCAGATCTGCACCGGGCGCAACCCCTTCATGCGCAGGGTATCGCGGTGCTTTGGGGCCTGTTCGTTGACATCAGGGGACCCCATCGCACATGACCTCCCAGCGGTTGCATGCAACATGTTGAGTGGAAATCATCTCGCACCGTTGCTGCAGATCGAGACAGTCGGCTTACTGGATGTCGGCCTCATAGAATGCCGCCACACTAGGCGCCTTGGCCGGGGTCAGAGCTCCTTGCGCATCACGATGCTGGTGGCCACATAGCCGCTCGTGTCGTAGAGGTGCTTAGCGGCTTCATTGTGTGCGAACACATGCAGGCCAATGCGGGAGAGCCCAAGTGTCCGTACCGCCTCGTCCAGGGCAGAAAGCGCCTGCCGGCCGTAGCCGTGGCCTTGGAATTCGTCCCAGACGTGAAAGTCCCAGATCCAGGCTGCAGGCTGTCCGGCCTCAGCGCGCACCCCGAACCAGATCATCCCCACCCGACGCGAGCTGTCGTCGACGAGCGTGTGCAGGTGCTGGTCCTTCGAGCGCAGTCCGTCTGGGAGCAGGCCGTGGAACTCCTTGGCCGACCGTTCATGGGCCTCTTCCTTCGACCAGTTCCCACTCTCTATGTGCCCTTGAGCGTAGTGGTCGATGGCGAGTGCGAGGTAGCTGGAGAACTCCGCCTCAGTCATGGGCGCCAGTCGGATCATGACACCGTCTCCTTCCGGGCATCGGTCGCCTGTCTTGGACGGAGGCACCTCGCTCACCTTCTGGCCGGTCGGTGCCCAGGCGGCACACAGGGGACCCCTGTGCCGGTCGGGAACCCTCGGCTGGGGCAAGAGGGGGCGGATCGTGACGCAGGAGGCAGGCTCAGACGGGGCCGAGGTGCGGATGAGCGGCGAGAAGGGCCGCAGGCTGACCTTCGGTCTGCTCGGCTGCGGCGTGGTCGGCCCGATCTTATTCACCCTCTCCTGGGCTGTCAACGAGGCCCTGCGCCCACACTTCAACCTGTGGCAGGAGTCGATCACCATGCTCAGCCGTGGGCCAGACGGCTGGATTCAAGACCTGACCTTCGCCCTCTTCGGGCTGATGAGCATCGCCTTTGCCCTGGGCCTTCGGCGCGTGACTCCGCCGCCCGGCGGATCGCTCTGGCTGCCCCGCCTGCAGGCAGCCATCGGAGCCGGGTTGCTGGTCGCCGGCCTGATCGTCCAGCACCGACTGCTGCTCGGCCCAGGCGGCGTGCGTCCGACGGGCGTCTTCACGCCCTATGGCTACATCACGGTCGCAGGCCTGACCCACGTGTTGGCGGCGGTCGTGATCTATGTGGCCACCGTCGCTTCGTGCCTGCTGGTCGGACGCAGCCTGCGAACGCAGTCTCGGGCCGGTGCCGCCTACTCTCTGACCAGCGGCTGGCTCTATGCGCTCTGCATCGTGGGCTTCGCCGTCACGCCCTTGACCGGCGGCCCGGCCGGGCTGTTCGAGCGGCTGGCCGGCTTGATCGGAGCGGCCTGGACCGTCTGGTTTGCCGCCAGGACGATGCAGGCGCTTCTCAAGGCCGAGCCGA
>JAKAWF010000457.1 GCA_021817025.1 bacterium | reverse complement strand
ACGCTGAGGACCATCTGGAACTCGTCCGACCCGGTAGCTGAAACTCCCCACCAGCGCGGCCTCTGGGGAGAGTGACCAGATCCGCGACACCCTCAGCGCGGTGGAAGTCGGCCGGGCTGCAGGTGCAGATGGGAGCAACACTCGCGAGGCGGGGGTCGACCACGTTGAAGATCAGGTGAAACTCCCCTGGAGCGGCAACCTGTGCGGGTCTCTGAAGCCGGCAGAATGCCTATTGATCTGAGGCGGCGACCAGGTCAGTGACATTGCGGGCGCGGTCACGCTGAGCGCGAGGGAAGCGGTGACCTTGGCCCGGGTCGTGTCGCTCAGTGTGACCGTGAACGACTTGGTACCCTCGGCGTTCGGAGCGCCACTTATCGTCCCAGTGCTGGCATTGAGGCTTAGCCCAAAAGGCGGGCTGCCGGCCCAGGTGTACGGCGGAAAGCCGCCCGACGCGTCCAGGGTGTCAGCTGCCGCCAGGTCGGCGACATGCTGTCCAGGCAGCAACTGCGACCGGCCTCCTCCCCGGTCGCTGATCAGGGATCCTCGGAGGGCGTGACTAGCTCCACACCCACTGCTGTTGCGGCCCGTCGCAGGTCGGCATCGGCGGTCGCCAGGGGCACTCCCGAGGCTGCTGCCAGGGCCAGATAGGAAGCGTGGTACGCAGTCATCCCAGTCGCCCTCGCCAGGTCCAGGACGGTGGTGAGGACGGCCTCGCGCTCGATCTCCTGGACCGAGATCGGAAGTTGGGCGAGGAGTTCCAGGAAGCGCGCGGTCTGAGCTGGATTGAGCCGGCCTCGCCGCTCCGCCCCTACGAGCACATTGGCGATCTCGAGGGCCCACAGACCAGGCACCAGCGCATCCTCGTGTTCCAGCCGATCCAAGGCGGACTCGGAGACAGGAGTCGTTTGATCCGCGAAGCACCAAGCCAGGGCAATCGACGCGTCGAGGACGAAGGTCACCGGCGCCCTTCGTCGATCAGCTCACTTAGTCCGAGCTGGCCCAGGGTGACACCCCGCCGGAACTCCCGAAGAGCGGCCAACGTGGCCTCTCGAGACTCCCGTCGAACGCCATGGCCAGGCGGCGCCAGCACGGCGACCGGGACTCCGTGCTTGGTTATGGTGAAGTGGCGGCCCGCCGCGACCTCGTCCAAGAGGTGCGATAGGTGAGTCCTTGCCTCGTATGCTCCAATGTCCATCACGACTAGTCTACTACTGGTCGTAAGCTGGTGGTGAGGCAGGCGGTGCCACGGTGTCTGCCGCCAGCATCAGCGATGGCCTCGCCGTTTGGGTGGACATCAGGGCGGTTCGGCCCCCTCTCCTGACAGCCGGTCGGGAGTTCGGGGAGGTAGACCTGCACCTGAGTATGTGTCTGACCATACGCCTAACGTTGTCCGCGGTTTCGGCTGCGGCCTTCCCAGCAGGTAACCCTGCAACGCGTCGCAGCCGTACCGCTCCAGGAACTCCCGCTGGGCCTCGGTCGCGGCGCTCAACACCGGGGTCAGGAGTCCGCCGGCTTTGGCCCTGACGAACCGCGGCTTCGGCGGCGTGGAAGTGGACTGGGGAAGTCGCGGACGGGCTACGGTCGGCCCACCGGATTCTCAATAGCCCCAAATCGCGAAATTGGGTCTATAGTGACCTCAACTACCTTTCGGCTCGGGATCGCTTCGGGCGAACTAAGCCCAATTTGGAGAGCGATGCCATGGCCACCATCCGATCTACCTCTGCCAGGACTCTGAGCCGGCGCTGGGTCGCCGCCTTGGGGGCGGGCACCGCCCTGTCCCTCCTCATTTTCGCAGGCGCAGCCGCGGTCTCCGCCGCCCAGGGGCCGATTGGGCTGGGAACGGCCACCCCGTTCGCTGTCCTGGCCGGAACCGATATCACCAACACCGGCGCCACCACGATCACCGGCGATGTGGGGCTGAGCCCAGGCAGCTCGATCACCGGCTCTCCGACGGTGATCGGAACGACGGATGTGGACAACCCCACCGCGGTCGCGGCCAAGAATGCCCTGACCACCGCGTACAACTCCGCAGCGTCGGCGGCGTCGACCGCCAACCTGACAGGTGTGAATTTGGGCGGCAAGAGTTTGGCCCCGGGAGTCTACACGTTCTCCTCTTCGGCGCAGCTGACCGGCGCCCTCACCCTGAGCGGCAATGGCGGGTGCATCTTCCAGATCGCGAGCAAGCTCACCACCGCGAGCGCTTCGACCGTGCTGCTCCTCAACGGCGCCCAAGCGTGCAACGTGTTCTGGCAGGTCGGCAGCTCCGCCACGCTGGGGACGGCCACGCAGTTCCAGGGCACCCTGATGGCCCTGACCAGCATCTCCCTGGACACCGGCGCCGACATTGTCGGCGGCCGGGCGCTGGCTCAAACCGGCGCGGTCACCCTGGACAACAACCGGATAACCATACCCACGACCTGCACGACTCCCTCTGCCAGTCCCTCCCCGACGGCATCTCCGTCGCCCACCACGTCACCAACCCCCACGGCCACCCCGACCCCAACCGCCTCCCCCACCCCGGGGGTGCCGGTTCCCACCACCGGTGCTGACCTGGGGAGTCCCCCGGGCGGGGCGCTGCTCATTCTGGGCGGTCTCGCTCTGATGGTGGCGGCACTGGGCCTGACCCGGCGTGTTCGGTCGCGTCGCACGACCCGTCCCTGACGCAGAGATCAGGGGTCCCCGAGGTGTCGGCGGGACGGTGAGGCGCTGGTCGCTGGGCCGACTCTGAGCCGCGCGACTCTTCTGGAGTGACCGGTCCTCCCGGTCTTCGGGGCCCCGACTTTGAGGGTGCGGGTTCCGGGGCTGGGACTCAGAAGGCGCCCGAGCCGTTGATCACCGGCGCCGGCTGATCAACGGCTCGCTCCGAGGAGTGTTGGGCCGCCCCGCCGCGTCGCCACCCGTCGGATGCCCTCCACCAAATCGACGGGGCCGCCACCGCTAATCCCCAGTGAGATCCGCCCCCTCTCAGGGGCGCCCATGAGCGGCTGTTCGGCCATCGGTCCCGCGGCGGCCGCTCAAGGGTGGCGCTCCATCTGGCCCATGGGACGCCGCCGAGAGCCGTCATCTGGCTGTCAGCCGTGACCCAGGGACGCGACCATTTCGGCCGGCGCCCGGGTTGCTGGGGTGGGAGCGTCGGCGGCATGCGTGGGAACGGTGGGGACCGGCGCAGCTGAGGGTGAGGAGTGGAGAGCGGCCACCTGACTACGACCCAACCGCCACGG
>JAKAWF010000456.1 GCA_021817025.1 bacterium | reverse complement strand
TTGGAGCCAATGGGTGGGTGACAACCCCCATTTTCCAAGTCAGCGAGGCACTTCTGCTACCTGCCCCCAACCCTCCCACCCGACGCTATCCACTCCTTCAGGGCTGAACACCTCCCGCACCAGGTAGCGCTTCAAGCAGCGGATTATCTCGCGCTTGGAAAGCCCCTCCGCCGTTCGGCGAGCGACGTAGGAGCGAGTTCGCGGACAGTAGCGCAGGCGAACGATGACGACCGTGTGGAGGGCTCGGTCAGCCGATCGGTCTCCTCCCCGGTGAAGTCGATGGCGAGTGGTCTTGCCCGAAGATGCAGGAATGGGAGCAGCTCCACAGAGCCTGGCGAGGGCCCTTTCGCTTCGAAGACGATCGGGATTGTCGCCGACCGCGACAAGGAGGGCGCCGGCCGTCTGGGGTCCGAAGGCGAACAGGGCCTCTGTGGCTGGGGCCGCAGCGCGGACGATGTCGGCGATCCGGTGATCGAGGAGTCGAACTTCGTCCTCCAGCGCGGAAACCCGGCTAGCGACACTGAAGAGGGCTAGCTTGGCTGCCTGGGTCGGATCGCTGAAGTCGTTGCCCCGCGGCCTCAGCCGACGGCACGTGCGGGCGAGGGTGGCCGCCGACCCCGTCCGTGGGAGCTGGCTCCTCAGTGCCTCGGGTGCGGTCACCAGGAGCCCACGAAGAGTGTTGGCAGCGGCGGTCCGGGCCTTAACGGCACCTTGCCGAGCGACTCGGAGAAGACGAAGGGCTTCAATCGGCCCGTCGGCGATCTTGGGCAGAATAGTGGCGGTCCCGGCCACGACTGACCGAGCGGCAGCTTCAGCGTCGATAGGATCTGACTTACCGCGTGATCGACGGAGCCGCCGGTCTGGACGGGGCACCTCCATCACCGTCATCCCTTGCTGCATCAGGTAGCGTGCCAAGCCAGCACCGTAAGCACCAGTACCTTCAACGCCGACCGTCCGAACCGTCCCGTGACCGCGGAGCCAAGCCACCAGGTCTCGGTATCCACGCTCCTGTGCTGGAAACTCCGCGGTGGCTAGCAGTCGGCCGGTCCCGTCCATCGCCGCAACGCAGTGGACCGCCGAGTGCGTATCCACACCTCCCACGATCTCCATACCGTACCTCCCTGAATTCCCGAGCTGTGGATGGTCCCGGACAGGCCAGTCAAGAGGCACCGGTCGGGCATAGCTCCTATCAAGTCACGTGGACTCCACTTTTCTCGGTCGAGAACGACGTGGCAGCCGCGACGGTCGACAGGTCCCGAGAAAGACACCCTGCTAACGGGTCAAGAAACTTCAGAGTCAGGCCGGCCCAGACTGCCGCCACTATGATCACTGGAAACTTCTGAGCCCGGCCAAGCGCCGGGCAGCAGTACTGCACCTGATCGAGATGTTCAACAGCAGCGAGCGCCAGGCGTGCCGGGCAGTGAGCCAGCCCAGGGCGACCCAGAGAAGGCCGCCCAGACCGGTGGTGGCCCTGGAGGAGCTGCTGCGGCAAAGGCTCCGGGAGATCTCCAAGGCCTGGCCCAGGTGGGGTTTCCGGCGGGCTGGGGCGGTGCTGCGGATGGAAGGCTGGAAGGTGAACCACAAGCGGGTACAGCGGCTGTGGCGGGAGGAAGGACTGCGAGTGCCCCCGCATTCACCCAAGCGGCGGCGATTGGGAAACAGCACGGTGCCGGCGCGGCGGTTGCAGGCGGAACGACCCAACCAGGTATGGGCGCTGGACTTCATGTTCGACACCACCGCCGACGGCCGGCCCTTCAAAGTGCTTTCAATGTGCGACGAGTTCACCAGGGAGAGCGTGGGCGGCCGGCTGGGGCGATCGATTACCGCTGACGACGTGGTTGCCGAGCTCGACCAGCTCCGCCTGCGACGCGGTGCTCCCGAGTACATTCGCTGCGACAACGGTCCGGAGTTCATCGCTGCCGCAATCCGGGACTGGTGCCGCTTCTCCGGGACCGGAACCAGCTTCATCGACCCAGGCTCGCCCTGGCAGAACGCCTACGTGGAAAGCTTCAACGGCAAAGTCCGGGACGAGCTATTCGCCCGGGAGATCTTCGACTCCATCTTGGAGGCCCGGGTTCTCTACGAGGACTGGCGCCACGCCTACAATCTGCACCGTCCCCACCGTTCGCTGGGACTACAGCCGCCTGCGGTCTTCGCAGCGGCTTTCAACAACCAGAAACTCTCACCCGCGCTGGACTAACAAACGGGGTCCCCTCAACCTCAGCGGTCCCGCCGGGCACGTCTCCCAGACCTCCAAGCCCACCCCTGCCCAAAGCCAATTGTTTGAGGCCCTGCAGATCCCTTCCCCACTTCGCGTCTGGTCCACCTCGAGTTCAGGCAAGCCTCAAGCCGCGTAGACACACGCTGGCTGCCCCTGGCGCGCCGCTCGGTGAACTCCAGCTGATCTCACCTACGCGTCCCTTTCCGCAGAGGACACTGTCGAACTCGAATCGAACTCGGGTCATGGGTCTGGCGCTCGCGGGTCCCGGGCCGCATGGGCAGCGGCGGCTGGGTGCGGCTCAGCTCCCGAATTCGGCTGTCCTCGTCGACGCATAGGACCAGCGCCACTTCCGGAGGGTGGAGGTACAGCCCCATGATGTCCCGCGCCTTCCCCGCCGGCTGAGGCTCGTTCGAAAGCTAGAAGGTCTCGCTGCGGTGCGGCTGCAGTCCGAAGGCATGCAAGATGCGCAGCACGGTGGTGTCCCTCAGCACACTGGCCTCGGGCGCGCTCCTGGTGGTCCAGTCGGTGGCGTTGGCCGGCTTGGTCTCTAAAATTCGCACCACCACTTGCTCCGCCTGCTCGTCGGTGATGGGCTGGGGAGCCCCGCACCAGGGCCAGATCAGACCTGAAGGAGTGGATAGCGTCGGGTAGGAGGGTTGAGGGCAGATAGCAGAAGTGCCTCGCTGACTTGGAAAATGGGGGTTGTCACCCACCCATTGGCTCCAAGCAGGAGGCACTCAGCGAGTGAAGCGTAGCGCATCCGTCCCCACCGTTCACCGCGGCGCTGATGACCCCAGCCTCACCGGTCACGCCGGGCTTCTGCTGGTCCGGGACCTGAACTCCAAGCTGCACCTGGTGGAGCGGCTGGACGCGGCGGTGGAGAGGGTGGGGCAGTTCAAGCAGCGGCGCCGGGGGCTGAGCGGCGGTGAGCTGCTGGTCTGCCTTGGGGAATCGATCCTGGCCGGGGGTAGCCATCTGGCGCACCTGGATCCTCTGCGTG
>JAKAWF010000455.1 GCA_021817025.1 bacterium | reverse complement strand
GGTCGTACCGGGCCATGGGCGAGTGGTTGGCCCGGAGTTCGTCGCTCGGCAGCAGGAGCAGCTGGCCCAACTCGCGAGCTGGTGCCTCGGCGAGTTGGGCATGGGACCGCGCGTGCCTCAGCCCCCGATGCCCTTCCCGCCAGCTGCCCTGGGGACAGCCCTGGATCGGGCCAAGATCGAACTCTCGATCGGCCAATCGTCCGCGGCCGCGGACCAGGCCCCGGAAGACGCCGCCCCCTAACGCTCCTCGGGGACCATGGATTCGGGGATCCCGGTCACCTGGTAGGGCAGCTCACTGATGTCGAAGTAACGCACCGGCTTGTGCATCCGTTTGGCGATCCCCACCTGAACCTTGAGGCCCAGGGAGAGCTCGCCGAAGACCCAGACCTCGTCGCAGCGAGCGATGAGATTGTTCAACGCCTCGCGCACCAGGTCCTTGGGCACGGTGTGCATCAGGTAGTAGTCGAAGAGCATGAAGGGGGCCACCGGCACCCGGTTCTCGTCCAACACGAACTTGGTGAGCTGCTGCCGCCAGTAGAAGTTGCGATTGCTCATGGCCACGTAGACCAGCGGCTTGGGCCGGCGCAGGGTGCGTTCCGCCTGCTCCGCCGGGCTGGCCCGCGGCGTGGGGGTGAAGATCAGCTCCAGGATCTCGTCCGCGGAGCGGCCCGCCGTCCGAGCCTCCACGAGAGGGACGTTGATCTCGCTGGCGCGGGGGGCGTTCGCCCTCTCCAGTCCTCCCCGCGCGCCCCTGCTCGCAGCCAAGATCGCGGCCTACTATAGCCGCTTCCGTGTCCCCCGCCAAGGGTTCCGCAGCAGCTGGGACAGCCGCTCCAGTGCCTGCCCCAGAAGTTCCCGGTGCTCGGGCCAGTTCAGCCACCGACTGGCTCCCGAGGGATGGGGCAGGGGCAGCAGCAGCGGGAGGTGGCCCGGAGTGGGAGGGCGCCCCTCCCCAAGCTCCCGGCCAGACCCGTCGAAGACCCGTCCCACCACGGCGCTCAGGCCCCGCGCCGGCAGGAACCGGTCGATGGCCAGCTGCCCCACCGGAAGGATGAGCCAGGGGGTAAGGAGTGCCAGCTGGCGGTCAAGATGGGGTCGGCAAGTCGCCACCTCTCCTGAGCTCGGGCGGCGGTCGCCCGCGCCTTGCGCTGCTGGTCCGGGGAAGCACTTGGTGATCGAGGTCAGGTAGATCTGGCGGCGTGCCTCCTCCTCACTCGGAATCCCCGCCCGGGCCAGCCAGCTAAACAGCTCCCGGCCAGCGCGACCGCTGAAGGGGCGACCCGCGGCCTCCTCGAGCCGCCCCGGCGCCTGCCCCACCAGCACGACCCGGGAGGGGATCGGGGCCGGGAGCACGGGAGCGGCCCGATACAGGAGGCTGGCGTCTACACAGAGCCGGCAGGTGGCGATCTCCCGGTGGAGTTCCCCCAACCGGCGCTCGAGAGAGGAGGTCCACCGGTTTCCAAGTAGGTCCGGAACCGTCTCCATCCGGTGCTATCCTAGGGCCGTCGAGGCCGCCCCAGCGCGGCGCCGCCACCCAGCAGGCGAGTCAAATGCCCCAAGGCTCGGACCCCAGGCGCAGGCCGGACAGGCAATCATCAGAGCCCGACGGCCAGCCGGAATGGTGGATAACGCTGTGGCAGGAGCGGCTCCCCCACGAGTCCGATGAGCCCACCGCCCGGGCCAGCGGACTTCTCGGCTGGCTGGCCCAGCGAGGAACGATGGTGGTACTGCCTCTGCTGGTGGTGGCCGCCGTCGTCCTAGGCGGGTTCCACCTGGACGTCGAGGCACTGCTAGTGGGAGGGGTGGCCGCGGCGATCGTCGTCATTGTCGCTGCCTGGCCCGCTCTGGAGAGGTCCCGCCCCAGCCGCCGGTGACGGCTGATTGAGAGATTCCTTGCGGGCCTCGGACCTGGATCGCGAGGCCAGGATCTCCGTCCTGCGCGGGGCGTCCGCCGACGGACGGCTCACCATGGAGGAGTTCTCGGAGCGAGTGGAGGCCGTGAACAGGTCACGGACCGTGGGTGAGCTGGGCCAGCTCACCCAGGACCTGCCCCCCCCGCCGCGGACGCCCCGCCCCCACCCGGTGGCTCGTCGCCGCCCTCGGCTCGATCGCGAGGGCCGGGCGGCTCACACTCGCCCGGTGGGTCGTCTGCCTGGTGGTTCTGGGGAGTGTCGACCTCGACCTGCGCCTGGCCACTCTGACCGGTGGCTCCGTGACCATCGTGGTGATTGGTGTGCCGGGGTCGGTCGACGTCTACTCCCGCGAAGGGCTCAATGCCGAAGTGCGGGCACTCTCGATTCTTGGCCACGCCGACGCCAACGGCAACGACCTGGGTCAGCCCGGCAGTCCGCTGGTCCGGCTGGTGTCACTTAGTGCACTCACGGGGATCGACATCTGGCGCGTGCCCTCAAGCACGGGCCAGCGCAGCTGGCGCAAGGTCCTCAAAGCCAGCCGCCGGGGGGAGCACCTCCTGCCGCCGGGCGACTGATGGCCACGCGGTGCAGGGTCCGTCCCTTGCCCCGCCGGCTCATGGACCGGAGTAGGGCGGCACCGGATCTGCTGTTGACCACGGTGGGCCGCTCGGATGGCGAGAAAGGGCCTGGCCTGGCCCCCGTCAGCCCCAATTGGACGAGCGGCGTCCGCGTGAGGGCACACCCTCGAGGTCCTCGGCGGGCGCCTCGTAGCCCCGCTGAGAGGGGTCGGGGGCGAGGTCGAAGAGGCGGTAACTCTCGGCCAGGGGGACGGCGGCGCGAGCGCCGCACCGCCTGGCCTCCTCGAATATCCAATCCCTCATGGGGGCGGCGTCGAACTGGCTCTTGTGCTCGCCGAGGGCGGCCAGCTGGTTCTCCAGGTCCTCCTCGAGGACGGGGACGGCGATGTCCGCCTCCCGGCTGGAACCGACCAGCACAAACCGGGTCTTGTGCGGCTGGAGCCCCTCGTCGGCCAGCAGCTCCGGGAAGGCGCGGGCGTCCCGGGCGCTGGGGAACACCGCATCCAGGCAGGCGTCCGCCGCCGCCCGGTGGTCCGGGTGGTTGATGTAGCCCCGGCCGAAGTACCTGGCCGTGGGGTCCATGGTGATCACCATCTCCGGGCGGAAGGCGCGCAGCACCCGGACCAGGTCGCGTCGTACATCCAAGGTGTTCTGGAGCATGCCGTCGGGGTGGTTCAGGCCGATCACCTCCCGAACCCCAAGGTGTCCTGCGGCCCGACGCTGCTCCTCA
>JAKAWF010000454.1 GCA_021817025.1 bacterium | reverse complement strand
TTCCGATCTGTCTGGTCACGGCTGGAGCGCCGAGTTCATCAGCCGCCAGATGGAGATCCTGACGCGGATCGTAGCCGAGCCTGCCGCCTCCCCGTGAGTCCGCACGGGAATCGATTCCTGGCCGTGGGCCTTCCGGCCGGCGAGGGCCAGGTCGCGCTGCTGGCACGGCTGGCGGCCCTGGATCCCGCGATTCGAACTGTGCGCAGTGACGGTCTCCACATCACCGTCCAGTTTCTGGGCCGGTTCGACCCCGACCTGGAACCGGCGGTGAGAGCCGCCGTGGCCCTGGTCGCGGCCCGACACCACCGGTTTGCGCTCGCGGTCGGCGGGCTCGGCGCCTTCCCCTCCGCCCACCGACCTTCCGTGGTCTGGCTCGGGGTCAGCGCGGGGAGAGCTGACCTGAGCGCGCTGGCCGGGGCGCTGGCTTCCGCGCTGGCGGCGGGCGGTCTTCCCTGTGACCGCCGTCCCTTGCGTCCGCACTGCACGCTCGCTCGCATCGGGGATGGTCTCTCGACAGCGTCAAGAGGCGAGCTCCGCACCTTGCTGAGATCGAGACCGGTGGCCGACGAGTTCGCGGTCTCGGAGCTGCGGCTGCTGGAGTCGATGCCGGTTCCCGGCGAGCCCAATCGCTATGTCACCAGGGCCACCTTCTCCCTGGGCGGCATCGGGGCCGGCTCACATCTCGAAGGGACGGCCGTACCAGGGGTGAAGGGTCGGGAACTGACCGGCCGCGACGAGCTCGCGGGCACGGCTCTCGAAGGCGGCGATCTCGGCTCGGGATAGCAGGGCCCGCAGCTCCCGGCGCAGGCTGGTCATACGGGCCCTGTCGGCGGTCAGGAAACGCAGTCCGTCGAGCCACTCCTCCGGCACTGGGGAACCCCCCAGCTCGGCCAGGACCGTGCGCAGCTTGAACTCGGTGTTGAACGTGACCCCGTGGTCGATCCCCTTGAGCTCACCGGATGGGTCGATCAGCAGGTGAGCCCGCTTGCGATCGGCGTTGTTGATGACCACGTCCAACGCCGCCAGACCTCGCAGCCGGTGCTCCAGCCGCTCCCGATCCAAGGCCAGATCATGCGGTGGCTCGGGGACGAAGGCTTGCATCGAGCCGATCCCGAGGGGCGCCTGGGGCCTGATCACGGTGGTGGGCGTGAAGTTCCAGCCCAGGGCCCTGTCGACCACGGCAGTTGCCACCTCGCGGCGGTGGAGCGTGCCGGCGGGGAAGTCCCAGAGTGGTCGCTCGCCACGGGCGGGCTTGTAGATCGCCCGCAGCCGCCCGCCAGCTCCCGCGAGGAGGACCCGAAACACCGCGTTGCTGCCGACCGCGACCCGTTCCATGGCAAGCACCTCGGCCTCGCGCAGAGTCCGCTCCAGCCCGGCCTCGGGGCTGGAGCCGGCATCGAAATCGGGCTCCGCGTGCATGCCGCTCAGAGTACCGGGGGGCGGCCGCGGCGATCCTGGGGCCCCGGGGCATGCCTGATCCGCGACAATGTCGCCCGATGTCCAACCAGCCACCGCCATGATCCTAGGTCTGGAGCACTTCCTCACCACTGCGGGCTACCTGGCCCTCTTCCTGCTGACCGTCGCCCAGTGCGTCGGCTTCCCGGTCTCCAGCGAGGTGGTGCTGCCCTTTGCCGGGGTGCTGACCGCGACTGGGGCCCTCAGCCTGCCGGTCGTGATTCTGGTGGCGCTGGTCGCTGAGCTGGTGGGCGCCCTGATCGCCTACGGCGTGGCGGCCTGGGTGGGGCGGACGGCGGTGGTGGGCTTTGGCAGGCGGTTCCGTCTGAAGGAGAGCCACTTCGAGGCGGCGGAGCGCTTCTACGAGCGCCGCGGGGTGGTGGCGGTGGCGGTGGGTCGAGTGGTGCCGGTGATCCGCAGCTACACCAGCTACCCGGCCGGCTTCGCCCGCATGCCGCTGCTCCCCTTCGTGCTCGCCACCATGGTGGGAGCCTTGGTCTGGGACAGCAGCCTGACCGTGGCCGGGATGGAGCTGGGCAGTCACTTCAACTACATCGGCACGGTGCTCAAGCCGATTGAGTACGTGGTAGCGGCCGCGGTCGTGCTCGCGGTTGTCTATGGGGCGTGGCGTTACATCAACCGGCCCGCCACCCCGGCGGCGGAGGCTGAGGACGAGCTGCGCTAGACTCTAGTTAACGTGAGCGTTAACTCTGTTCCCGCCCCGACGGGGATCCCCAGGCCCGATCACTACAAGTGGGTGGCGCTCTCCAACACCACTCTGGGGATCCTGATGGCGCTGATCAACTCGTCCATCGTGTTGATCTCCCTGCCCGCGATCTTCCGGGGCGTCAAGGTGGATCCGCTGGCGCCCGGCAACGTGAGCCTGCTCCTGTGGATGCTGATGGGATACATGGTGGTGACCGCGGTGCTGGTGGTGAGCCTGGGTCGAGTCGGGGACATGTTCGGCAGGGTCCGGATGTACAACCTCGGGTTCCTGATCTTCACGGTCGCCTCGATCGGGCTGTCGGCGGTCTTCTTCACCGGTGCCGGAGCGGCCCTGACCCTGATCGGGCTGCGGATCATCCAGGGGGTGGGAGGCGCCCTGTTGATGGCCAACTCGGCGGCCATCCTGACCGATGCCTTCCCCAGCAACCAGCGCGGCATGGCCCTTGGAATCAATGTGGTCGCGGGCATCTCCGGCTCCTTCGTGGGCCTGGTGTTGGGCGGGCTGCTCTCGGGCATCGACTGGCACTTGGTCTTCCTGGTTTCGGTTCCCATCGGGCTCTTCGGAACTGTGTGGGCCTACCTCAAGCTGCGCGAGATCGGGGCCGTGACCAGGGCCAAGATCGACTGGCTCGGCAACATCACCTTCGGCGTGGGCCTGGTGGCGCTCCTGGTCGGCATCACCTACGGCATCCAGCCCTACGGCACCAGTGACATGGGCTGGACCAATCCCACCGTCCTGATCGAGATCTTCGGCGGCATCGCCCTGTTGGGAATCTTCGTCCTGGTCGAGCGCAGGGTAGCGGCTCCGATGTTCAATCTCGGCCTGTTCCGGATCAGGGCCTTCACCGCCGGCAACGTGGCCGCGCTCATGGCCTCGATCGGCCGCGGCGGCCTGATGTTCATGCTGATCATCTGGCTGCAGGGGATCTGGCTGCCACTGCACGGGTACAACTTCGCGCAGACGCCACTCTGGGCGGCGATCTACATGCTGCCGCTGACCGGCGGCTTTCTGGCGGCGGGCCCGCTCTCGGGCCTGCTGTCGGACCGCTATG
>JAKAWF010000043.1 GCA_021817025.1 bacterium | reverse complement strand
CGTCCAGAACGTGCTCGCCTTCCGCTTCAGCAACGCCATCTTCGAGGCCAGTTGGAATCGCAACCTGATCCAGAGCGTGCAGATCACGGCCGCCGAGGAGGAGGGGATCGGAACCCGGGCCGGCTACTACGACCAGGCAGGGGCGGTGCGGGACATGGTCCAGAACCACGTCCTGCAGCTGTTGGCGCTGGTGGCGATGGAGCCGCCCACCACGTTCGACGCCAACGACATCCGCAAGTCCAAGCTGGAGCTCCTGCGCGCGGTGCAGCCCCTCGATCCCCAGACCTCGGTGCGCGGCCAGTACCACGGCTACCTCAATGAGAACGGGGTGGCGGCAGGCTCGCGGCGGGAGACCTTCGCGGCCGCGATGCTGAGCGTGGAGAACTGGCGCTGGGACGGGGTGCCCTTCTTCATCCGCACCGGCAAGGCGCTGCACCGCCGCGCCACCCAGGTGGTGATCCGGTTCCGGGACTCGCCCTCCCTGCGCCTCGAAGGGCGCCGCCAGCGGCCGATCCCCACCCAGCTCCAGATCCGAATCCAACCCCACGAGGGGATCACGCTGCGGATCGGGGCCAAGCGACCAGGCACCCACTTCGAGATGGTGCCGGCGGGCATGGACCTCGAGTACGGGCGGCTCTCCGCCAGCGAGCTCCCGGACGCCTACGAGCACGTGCTCTCGGAGGTTCTCGCCGGGGTCCACACCGTCTTTCCCAGCGGGGCCGAGATCGACCGGTCCTGGGAGATAGTCGGGGGGTTGATCGAGGCATGGGAGGCCGACGGCCACCCCGAGATCTACCGGCAGCGCTCGTGGGGCCCGGAGAGCGCCGAGGACATGGTGGAGCGGCTGGGCCGATCGCGCTGGATCAATCCCGGCGAGGACCTGCACCTCCCGGGCGGCTTCTAGCTCCCGGTCCGGCCCAGCTAGTTGATCGGGGGCGGCCCAGGGTCACCGGGGAGCACATCGTGGACCCTGAATGGGAGCTCGCGAGCCGGCGAGATCCCGAGCCTGGCCACCACCCGGTACTCCCCGGAGGTCGGGAAGACGATGTTGAAGGAGAGCGCGAGCACCGTCCGCTGCGCCTGGCCGTGGGGAAGGCCGGGAGCACGGGTCTGATTCAGCATGGTCTGCATCCCGGCCACCTGGCGCCCCTGCTCGTCCTCGATGCCCACGCTCAGCTGCTGTGGAACCTGGGGGGCTGCGGCCGGGATCACGACCGTGACCGCCACCCCCAGATGGCTGACCACCGGCGGTCCCGGCTGGGGCGCCAGTGGGCGCCAGTGGTCCGTCCAGCCCCCGCCGGACACGTAGAGCAGCCCGTTGACCGCCTCCACGTGGTTGGCCAGAATGAGGTTCTCGATCTCCGGGGATTCCATGTCGGAACCAGTTTGGCAGGCCTGGGCCGAGCCTGCTGAGAGCCGTGGGCGAGCGCCTTCCGGCCCGCTCGTCCTCGGGCTCAGGTGGCAGCGGGTGGCGCCTCCTTCGGCAACGGGCGGCCCAGCTCCCAGCGCAGCTGCTCTAAGCCGATGCAGCCGAGCTCCAGGGCGCGGCGGTGGAACTCCTTGAGCTGGAAGCGGCCGCCCCACGCCCGGCGCGCCTCGTCCCGGACCTCCAGCCACGCCCGCTCGCCCACCTTGTAGGAGATGGCCTGGGCGGGCACACCCAGGTAACGGTCCACCTCGCCCGCGCAGAACTGCTGGGATCGGCGCGCCTTCTCCATCATGAAGGCGACCGCCAGATCCCAGTCCCACCGCTCCCCCGGATGGAAGGCCTGCCGAGACGGGATCGCCTTGCCCAGGTGAAGGCCGATGTCGACCACGACCCGGGCGGCCCGCATCGAGTGCGATGCCAGCATGCCGAGCCGGTAGTCGGGATTCTCCAAGAAGCCCAGCTCGCCCATCAGGCGCTCGGCATAGAGGGCCCAGCCCTCGATGTGCCCGGAGACGGCGCCCAGCATGGTCTGGAACGGATTCAGCTGAGAGTCGAGGTAGCAGACCTGAGCCAGCTGCAGGTGATGGCCAGGGACGCCCTCGTGATAGGCGGTGGAGACCTCGTTCCAGAGCGGGAAACGGGTGCGCCCCAGAGTCGGATACCAGGTCCTGCCGGGCCGGCTGAAATCCTTGGAAGGGGGCGTGTAGTACATCGCGGGGCTGCCGCCGGGTGGGGCGATCATCGCCTCCACCCGTCTCACCGGCGCGGGGATGTCGAAGTGGGGGCCGTCCAGGGCGGCCATCGTGCGCTCGAGAAAATCCTGGTTCCAGGCCCTGAAGTTGGCCTCGCCCACGATCGAGCGCTCAGGATCGCTCTCCAGCAGAGCCACCGCCCCCGCCATCCCCGCTCCCGGCGCGATCCGTTCCGCGACCAGCCCCATCTCCCGCTCGATTCTCGCCAGCTCCTCCCAGCCGAATGCGTAGGTCTCTTCGAGGTCGAGATCCAGGCCGTTGAAGTAGCGGCAGTGCAACTGATAGCGTTCCGGCCCCACGCCATCGACCACGGGGGCCGAGGCGGCGTAGTCCCGCTCCAGGTACTGGGTGAGGCCGAGGTAGGCCATGTCGGCAGCCCCGGCGGCCCGCCGAAGGCCATCCTCGAGGCTGGGGTCGCCGCCTTGGTAGCTCGCTGCCAGGGCGCTGAAGAACCCCGGGCCCCTCCCCGCCCCGGACCACACCCCGGTCTGGGCGGCGCACGCCAGAGCCTGGCGCCGAGCCGCCATCGCCTGCTGCTGCCGGCCGACCTCCAGAGTCGCCTGGAAGCCGGCGATGGCCGCCGGAACCGCGACCAGCTTGGCGGCGATCCGGGACCAGTCCGCCTCCGACTCGGTCGCCATCAGGTCGAAGGTGCCCCGGATCTGCACCTGAGGGCCGAAGACGCTGAGTCCCCGCATCCACTCGCCGGCTTCGAAGAGGTCGACCTCCACCCGCAACCGGTTCAGCATCGCCGCCTTGGCCCTTCGATCAGAGTCGGAGTCGGGTGCAGAGGCTTGGGCCCGAGCCAGGGCGTGCCTGGCCAACTCGGCCCGGACCGCCTCGCCGGCGGGCGAGAAGTCGGTCATCGCGTCTGCGAATTCGAGGTCGCCTCTGGCGAAGGCGCTGATGGGGTCGAGACGGGAGCTGTCCGCGAGGTACTCCCGGGCAATCTGGTCGAGTTCGGACACTTGGCAACTCCCACTGATGGACGGGCCTGGCGCGTCTACCCGCCGACGCGGGAGCCGGCCACGAGCTTGAGCGGGGGCCGCCCACCAGCGGGCCAGGAGGGGCGCTCCACCACCGTCGCAGCCCCCTGGCCAACGCCGACGCACATGGTCGCCAGCCCGAATTGGACCTCCAGTCGGCGCATCCCGGACCGGGGTCACCAGGATCCGACGGCCAGAGCCGCCGACCGGATGACCGAGGGCGACGGCCCCACCTCGATGTCGAGGCGGGAGTCGCCGGGTCCAGGTCCCACTCCCGCAGCGCCGCCAAGGACTGGGCCGCAAGGGTTTGGTCGAGCTCGATCGGACCGATGTCCGAGAGTGCGTGCCCGGCTCTCCCCAGCACCGGGTGGGTGGCCCGCCCCGGTCCGATTCCCATCATCCGGGGCGAGCCCTGGCCACCACCATGCTGCGGCTCCGAGCCAACGGCTGCAGATCGGGCTCACTGGCAAACGCCCGGGACACCAGCGGGAGCGCCGCCGCCCCGTCGTCGAGCGGGCTGGGGTTGCCGACCGCAATCAACCGTCACTTTCCGCCTTTGCCAAGCTTGGCCAAAGTGAGAAGTAGCGGCTCTGGACTTGGGGCCGCCGTTGGCGCACCATGCAGGCGAGTTTGGACCATGAGGTGATGTCGACTTGAGCCGACCATTGGCCGCCGGGGCCACCGGGACCCAGGTGACCGTGCGCTTCTCCGGGTGGCGCCTGCTGGCGCTCTCCGGCTACTGGGTCGCCATCAACTACCTCTGGCAGGGCATGGGGGCACTGGTGCTGCCCCGCCTGATCGTGGGCATGGTGCCGTCGGCCCACCGGGGCTCAGCCCTGGCGGTGTTGTCGGTGGCAGGGGCGGTATTGGCCATCCTGGTGCAGCCCGTCGCGGGCGCCTTCTCAGACCGCGTGACGGTCAGGTGGGGCAAGCGCAAGCCGTTCATGTTGGCGGGGACACTGGGAGATCTGGTTTGTCTGGTCGCCCTGGCGGTGGCGGGCAGCTACGCCGCCCTGATCATTCCCTATTGCGCGCTGCAGGTCTGTTCCAACACCGCCGAGGGCGCCTACCAGGGGCTGCTCCCGGACCAGGTGCCGGAGCACGAGCGCGGACGAGCGGCCGGATACTACGGTCTGGCGGTCTTCGGAGGAACCGCGCTCGGCTTCCTGCTCACCGGCCAGCTGATCGCGGTCGGTCACCTCGCGCTCGCTCTGGGCAGCGCCGGATTGGTGCTGGTACTCGCCCTGATCGTCACTCTGTGGTTCGTGCCCGACTCACCAGCAAGGGATCCACGACCGTCACGTCGCAGCGCGCTCCTGGGCATCTTCAGCTTCCGCTTCCGGGCCAACCCCGCCTTCACCTGGCTGCTCATCTCCCGCCTGTTGGCACTGATGGGGATCACCGGCCTGACCGACTTCGCCCTCCTGTTCATCAAGTCGTACTTCTTCCCCGGCGGCGGAAGCGCGCTGGCGAACCGTGCGTCCGGAGCCACCTCGGTGATGCTGGCGGTGGTGGTCGTCTGCGCGATTCTGGTGACCCTGCCCGCCGGCAAGCTCTCCCAGCGGGTGGGCAGGGTGGGTATGGTGCGCGCCGCCGCCTGGCTGGGCGCGGCCGGCACCCTGCTCCTGATTCCGGCGTCATCCCTGCTGTGGGTGTACGCGGTGGGATGCTTGGTCGGAGCCGCCTTCGGGATGCTCCTCTCCGTCGACTGGGCTCTGGTCACCGACCTGGTGCCGCCGGCGGAGGCCGGCCGCTACATGGGCATATCCAATCTCGCGACCGCCGGGTCGGGAATCCTTGCGACCGCCATCGGGGGGCCGCTGCTCGACTTTGGCAACGGCCTCCGCCCCAACGCCGGGTTTCCGATGCTTTTCACCTTCCTGGCGCTGGCCCTGCTGTGCGGCGGGTGGCTGGTGGGCCGGATCAAGGTGCCCGCGACCAGACCGTCGGGCAGCTGAGACCGGCCGGAGGCCCGGACTCACGTCACTCGCGGAGGCGGGTGGCGCTGGTGGCCCCGATCCAGGAGAGGCGGTGCGGCACCGGCGCTTGGCATCTGTGCGATCTGGACTCTCTCGTCGCTTCGCCCCAGCCCCGCAGGAACATCCCGCAGGCCCAGAATCTGACTTGAGTGAGCCATTCGTCCAGCCTTGCCACCGGAGGCGCTCCCCGCTCGCGGGGCGGGCGCGTGCTGTGGTCCACCGTGGCGGCCTTCACGGCCGTCAACCTGCCCACCTTCATGGTGGGGACGCTGGCGGTGCAGATCCGCCCCGACCTCCACTTCAGCCCCGCCCAGCTCGGACTGGTGGTGGGAATCTCGTACGCAGCCAGCACTCTTTTCGCGTTCCCGTCCGGAAACCTCGCCGAGCGGATCAGCGGGGTGCGGATGCTGCGCTACTCGGCCCTGGCCGGAGCCCTGGCCATGGGCCTGATCGCGACCCTGGTCCAGTCCTGGCCGGAGCTGGCAGTAGCCCTGGTCCTGGCCGGCGCCGCCGGCGCCTCCGGGCAGACCGGCTCCAACCTCCTCCTGGCGCGACGGATCGAGCCCGGCTACCAGGGCCTGGCCTTCGGGGTCAAGCAGTCGGCAGTGCCGCTGGCCTTCCTGCTGGGTGGGCTGGCGGTACCCACGATCGCGCTCACCGTCGGCTGGCGCTGGGCGTTTGCGGCGGCGGCGGTGGCGGCCGTGGGGGCCGCTCTCTGGCTTCCCCGTCCTCGGATGTCCCTCGCCGCCCAGCGGGCCATCACCCGGCTCCGGCCCGAGCCGACGGCTCCGCTGGTCGCGCTGGCGCTCGCATTCTGCCTGGCCGCAAGCGCCAGCGCATCCCTGGGGGCGTTCCTGGTCCTGTCCGCGGTCTCGACCGGCTTCAGCAGCGCCGCGGCCGGGCTGGTGGCGGTAATCGCCAGCGCCTGCGGCATAGCCGTCAGGGTGCTCGTCGGCTTGCTGGCGGACCGTCGGGGGGGCCGCCATCTCCTCCTGGTGACCGGCATGATCTCGGTCGGAGCTCTGGGTTTCGCCGCCATGGCCTGGGGCTCGCTGCTGGGCGCGCCGGTCCTGTTCGTCTTCGGAGCGGTGGTCGCCTTTGGGATCGGCTGGGGCTGGAACGGCCTCTTCAACTTCGCCCTGGTCCAAACCCATCCCAAGGCGCCCGCCCGGGCGACCGGGATCACCCAGACCGGGGGAAGGCTGGGGAGCGTGATCGGCCCCCTGATCTGCGGCGTGCTGGTGGAGCACGTCGGGTATACCGGCGCCTGGGCCGTGAGCGCCGGGGAGGCGCTGCTCGGCGCCGGCACCCTCTTGCTGGGCCGCCACATGCTCCAGCAGCGGATCCGGCGGGATGCGGGGCGCGCCGAGTCGAACTGAGCTTGGCGTCCAGGTAGCGGCCCCGTCGTCTGCAGGGGCTGAGGGGGGAAGTTGGTGCGATACCTGGAGGCGTCGCGGGTGAGCGGTCGAAACCCGGCTACCGCACAGTGGGCGCCGATGAAAGGGTCCGGCGGCGGGATCGGGTGCTGGCCCCCTCGCTGCCAGTGGGCCATGAACGCCTTGCCAGCCAGGAAGCCCGCTTCGGGTGCCAACTCCTCTCGCCGAAACACAAGTTGGGGGAGAACGCGCTCCAGTTCCTCGATGGTGCTGCAGCGGATCGAGACCTCGGCGTGGCGGATGATCGCGTCGATGGCGAGAGGAGCGGCATCGGTGACCTCCGCAAGCATCTTCGCGGACCACTTGCCCCGGCGCGGCTGGTCGGTCGCGACATCGAGAAGGGCGTTGCTGTCGACGAGGACAGCGGTCACTCGCCCCTTGCCAGGGCCATGATCTGGTCGGTCGTCATGCCGGTCCTGCCCGTCCCTCGAAGCCGCTGGACGGCCCCTGTCCCACGGCCGGCACCGTCTGGGTGGCGCCTGAGCACAGCGACTCCCCCGTCGACGACGCAGTCGACTTCAGTCTCCGGCAGTAGCCCCAGTTGCTCGCGGATCGCGATCGGGATGGTGACCTGGCCCTTTGGATGTGACTCTCAGGGGCTTTCTCCCTCCCGTAGACGTCTCACCGGTAAGGCTACTTCCGCTGGGCCGGCGCCCAGACCCCCGGAAAGTGGGCCGGTGCCAGCTGCGGGCCCGGGCCAACTCCGTCCCCGACGCCTGTCGGGCAGCTCTGGCGACCTGGCGCGGTGCCACCTCGCTCACGCTGACTTCGGCGTTCGCTCGCTTCCCAGGACTGCGTGCCCACAGGCCGCTGGACGGCTGAGAGTGGGAGGAGGGCACTTCGAGGCATCTGCGACTCTGGCCTGGTGCCTTGCGAATTTCGGGAAGACAGACACCCGGGGAGCAATCCCCGGGCGTCTTGCCTTCCAAGGGGCCTGGGAACGAGCCGCGGACTCAGATCACGGGCGCGGCCCCACGCCAGGACCAGAATCACCCTTCGCGAGGACGTGTGGAATCCTGGAAGGTCTGGGGCGCAACCGAGAGGCCGCTACCGGAACCTGGTCAGACTTCGAACCTGACATAGTTCCTGACGGGTGGAATGGAGCGCCGCAGAAATGCCCAGTCCTGTCGTGTGCGCTGCACCCGTCCGATCACAAAGCTCACATGGATCCGGTACCGGTCGGCAGCCTTGAGGACAGTGGCCATGCGTGGTCGACCAAGCGGTAGCTCCGCGTCCTGGGGCAGGATCCACTCAGCGGCTTGCCTGTTTGCATCCCCCTCTGCACGGCTGACGTTCTCGCCAGCGCTGAGGTCCTCGTCAACTCTGAGGCCAACGTCTTTGAGGTGCCCCAGATGTAGGTGAGCCATCTCGTGAAGTAACGTGAACACATACGCATCCATACGATCGCCGCGGCTGGTGAGGCCGATCGCTGCAGTGCCGCCTTCCAGCATCATCGCGGCACCGTCCAACTTGCAGGCCCGCAAAGGCAGGAGAGTTATCAGTACAATCCCGCATTCAGAAAGCCAACTCTCCAATTTTGCCAGGTCTTCCGGACCATGGATCCGGTGGACGATGTCGGCGGCGAGCGTCTCGATCGCGGCGGCGTCGAACTGAGCGACCTTCCTGGTCGCGGCCAGATACCGGAATCGAGCCAACCAGGCAGTTTGCTGAGGCGTGAACGCCACTTTGGCATCTACTCTACGTGCCGCCGCCGCAAAGACGGGAGTCTGGTCCAGTTCTCGGATCCCCAGAAGTGTCTTCACGCCATCTTCGAGCTCGCCAACGTCACTTGTGTCTGGAAGCCAGCCGCGACGCCGCAGCTCAGCGACCGGCACAAGAGCGCGCAAACGAGCCCGTCGACTCACAGGACTAGGAGACGCCTGCTGGCTTCTGGCTTCATGGAGGTCGTAGGCAGTCTGCAAGTTCAGCCACAGGTCGGGGCTGGTCCCGAGGGCCTGTGCCAAGGCGATGGCGGTGTGGGCCGTGATCTGCTTGCGTCCGTTCAATATCTCAGACACCGCCTGCGTTGGGCGATCGAGGATCTCGGCGAAATCCCGTTCCGACCAGCCGCGCTCGCTCAGCTCGTCGCGCAGGTACTCGCCGGGCGGGAACACTTCCGCCGGCATCAACTCCTTGACCACTCGTACTCTCAATTCCTCAGTGATAATCGGCGATGTCTCGGACGGCTATCTTCTTGCCGCCGGTGCTGTCGACCAAGCCGGCCACCAGCCGGTACTGATCATTCAAACGCAGTGAGCGTTCCCCGCCTCGCTGTCCCTCGAGCTTCTCGAAGTGCAAGGACTTCAGCGCGTAGAGATCGCGCTCGTCCTTTGCCGCCAGCACCACGGCTATGACCTTGCGGTACTTCTTGACGATATCCGGGCCGACACCAGACATGTGCGAATTCGGGTCCTCGTAGAGACGCCGCAACCCATCGTCTGCGAAGTCGACAATCATCGACTCCCATTCTCACCCACCCCCAAGGGGATGCATCCGTGCGAAGATGTGCGTTCACCCTTAGGGTGAACACGATACTACACCAGCTGCCCCAGGTCAAGCGGCGGGGTCAAGTCGCCGGGGGCGCCGGTGAAATGAAGGATGGTGGCCAGGGTCAGCAACGGTTCACCGGGAGTGGACGCTGCCGAACGCACGGGTGCACAACGCAGCGGGGCGAGGCGAACCCCGGGCCCCACCGCCCGGGCCGAGACAAGTGGGTACCGGGTGGGTGCCGCCGGTGCGACGGAGACTGAAATCGCCTGGGGAGCGGACATTGGCCCCAGAGCGATCTCGGCAAACCGCGATGAAGCGCGAACCGGGGCCGGCACCAGCAGCCCACCGGCCAGAGCGGCGATTCTCGACCGCGACAGGTGGTCGTCGCTCCTTGTCGCATGTCGGGGAACGGCTCGCGGCGCCTCCACCGCAACACGCCATGCGACCCAGTTCGGCGTCATGCCGGAGCTCAATGGTCGAGTGCGCGCCTCCAACTGGTGGGCAGGTTGTCGAAGGCATCTTCCGGCAAGCTCACGCCGACCTTCGCGAGCGCCGCGCCCACGGACCAGGCCAACTCATCCGTCACGTCCGGGCCGGCGTAGGCAAGCACGGTGCCGCCTACGACGGCGGTTCGACAGTTGGCGAGGCCCCACAGCAGCCCCAGTCCGATCTGGCTTGCCGCGTCCTGCAGGCCAAGGGCAGCCCGCCGGGCCAGATCATCCAGATCCGGCTGCAGCAACTCGTCCAGGATCTCATAAGCAGCTTCGCTTTCATGCACGTAGCCCCGTCCAAGAACCCTTCCGGCGCGGTAGGCGAGCTGGTCGACATCGGCTTCACGAAGTGCCCTCGCGAGGGACCCGGCTATCTCATCGGCATCGGCAACGGCCAATCGGGACAGCGCCCGTCGCTCAGCTTCGGCGACCAGCTCGGGATGGGCCACGAGCATCTCTGCGAACACCTGGGCCCGCTCGTCGGTCGTGATCCGATCGAGCGTGGGGGTGGTCTGACGGCGACGCCGGCTCACGGCACCGGCCGGATCCAATTTGGTGGCCGGCGGGCCGGAAATGGGGAGAGACCGAGCCAGGTCCGGTAGGCTGCGTGGAGCCACCCGGCGATCGAGGTCGGCTCGAAGCGGACATCGGCGAGCGAGAGCGTGCCTGCGCCGCCTCCATGCCGGCAATGAGCGAGCAGACCACGCCGCTCGTCTCCTTCCAGGTCGAAGCCGGTGACTTCCAGGGTGGTGTCCAGCACGACTGCGGGAACCGGAACGGCTACCTCGTCTTGGAAGACCTGGGGGAACCCTGACAACTGCTCGTCGACGTCGTGGGCATCAACGGTGATCTCGTCGATGAGCTGTCCGAGGGACTGCGCCACGTCCAGCACTGTACAAGGGAGGGGCCGGCCGGGCCGCATCGCGAGCCGATGCCGAGACCGTCGCCGGGGTCGGGTGGACTTCAACGGGGCGCCTCCCGGGACTCAGTTCCGGAGGCGCCGGCCAACCTGTGGATGAACCGCTGGCGAAACCTTTGAGGGTCCCGCGGCGCTGATCGGGCGGTGGTCGGGCCCAGGACCCTTCCCAGACCGCCCGCGAGCCTCCCCGGGCCCGGCCCCGAGCTGAAGGACTGTGCGGGTTCCCGCCCGGCCCGGGGCCGGGCGAGGCGCCTGGGCCGCGCTGAGCGCCCTCATGAGTGCCGTCCCGTGGCCACCCCCGGTCGTTAAGCTCCCAGGGCGCAGCGGATAGGCGCACGATGGAGGCCCGCGTCGATGCAATTCGGCTCCACCGCACTGTCGGCTCTGGCCGCCTCACCGCTTCGGCTCTCGCCGGTGAGCGCCAACCAGCAGTTGGTCTTCTGGGTTCAGATAGCGACCCTCCTGCTGCTGGCGGTCGGGCTCGGCCGCCTGGCCAGCCGATTGGGACAGCCGCCTGTGATCGGCCAGCTCCTGGCTGGTGTCGTCCTGGGGCCGACCGTGTTCGGAACGCTGTGGCCGACAGGGTTCCAGTGGTTCTTGCCCAAAGGCGAGCTGGTGCAGTCGTCCCTGCTCCTCGCGATCAGCACGCTCAGCCTGGCGGTAGTGCTGCTCTCGGTGGGATTCGAGACCGACATCACCTTGCTGAGGCGCCTGGGAAGGCCGGCCGCATGGGTCGCCGCCGGCAGCCTGGTGCTGCCGCTCGGGGCTGGAGTGGTGGTCGGTCTCCTGCTTCCGGCCTCGGTGCGGGGGCCCGCCGGTGGCCCCATCTCCTTCTCACTGCTGGTGGGGGTCGCCCTGGGCGCCTCGTCCCTGCCCGTGATCGCCGAGATCGTCGGCCACATGGGCGCCATCCGACGCGACTTCGGCCAGATAACGCTGGCCGCGGGCACTGTCAATGACTCGATCGCGTTTGTCCTGATCGCTCTGGCGGTCGCCCTGGCGGGCCAGGGAGCGGTGTCGCAACTGGCCAGGGTCGTGATCGGGCTGCTGGTGCTGGGGGCCCTGGCCGCGATCTTCGCGCAACCGCTGGTCGACCGCTTGCTGCGCGTGGCCAGGCGGGGCGGGCCGGAGCGGGGGGCGCCCAACTCCCACCCCTCCCTCGCCATCTGCCTGGTGGTCGCGATGGTGGCAGCGGCGCTGGTTCAACTGGTGGGCATAGAAGGGGCCCTGGGAGCCTTCGTGGCCGGGGTGGTGCTGGCTCGGTCCCGTTTCGGGGACGCCGAGACCTTTCGCTTCCTGTCCCAGTTGAGCTCGGCCTTCTTCGCCCCGCTCTACTTCGGCACCGCCGGCCTGGAGGCCAACCTGGTGCTGCTCCGGCACCCGGAGACGGCGCTGGTCTTCGGCTCGCTGGTGGTGGTGGGCGGCGCCACCAAGTTCGCGGGTTCGTATCTCGGCGCGGTCCTCGGCCGCCTGCCCAAGCTGGAGCGGGTCGCCCTCGGGGTCGCGCTGAACGGCCGCGGCACAGTCCAGGTCATCGCCGGAACCGTGGGGTTGAGCGCCGGGATCATCGGCAGTGGCACCTACACCGCCATCGTGGCGATGTCGCTGGTCACCTCGTTGGCCACCCCCCCACTCCTCCGCAAAGTGGTGCGCAGGTGGGAGGGATCGCCGTCCGAGCGCCAGCGCCTCGACCGCGAGGCCCGCTTGGCCTCGCACCTCATGGTGACCCAGGAGAGGGTGCTCGTGGTCACCGACCAGGAGGTGTCCGGGGCGGCAGGGCTCAGACTGGCCGACCTCGCCTGGCCGGTGGAGGCGCAATTCACCGTCCTCGCCTGCGACGGCGCCCTCGACCTCGGTGATCGCGGCCTGGAGTTCACCCAGACCAGGGCTGTCGAGTGGCGTCGCATCGACCGCTCCGAGCTCCTGGAGACGGTGCGCTCGGAGCTGAAACTGGGCTGCGGTGCCGTCGTGGTGGGTGCCGAGTACAGACCCGATGGCTCGGAGGTCCCCTCGACTCTGCTCCAGGACCTCCTCCCGGTGGCCCCGGTCCCCTTGGTCATCATGCTCGGGAGGGGGGATGCTGAGCTCCCCGCCGAGAGCTCATCCGCCCCCCGGCTGCTGGTCCCGGTCTCCGGCGCCAGCGCGTCGAGAGCGGCCCTGGAGGTGGCCTACAGCTTCGCCGAGCGCACGGGCTCCGCGGTTCAACTGCTCCACGTCGACACCGCCCCCAAAGGATGGCGTGGCCTGCGCCCCGGCCGGCTGGTCTACCGGAGGCTGCGGCCGCAGCGCGCCCGGCGCGCGGCCGACGCGCTGCTCACCCAGGCTCTCGCCATGAGCGCGACCTATCACGTCACCGCCACCGCCAACGTCCAGCGCCACTCGGACTACGACCAGGGCCTGCTGGAGGCGGCCACCGGCAAGGACATGGTCATCCTGGGGGTTCGACTGGTGGAGACCGAGAACGGCGCCTACCTGGGAGCGGCCGCCGAGGCCCTGCTGGAGCGAGCCGCCGGACCCGTCGTGTTGGTGTCACTTCCCAACTGAGCACCACCAGAGCCACCCACGGGAGGGGGCGTCTGGTGATCTCCAGCCGCCATCTGGGAAGTGACCCGCTCGCTCCCGGGAACCCGAGAGGGCCCGCCTCGCGGGCTGGGAGCGCTGCCCCGAAGCCTCCACCCCTGGCCAGGGTCAAGCTCCGAGCGGGAGGCGCTCAGCCAGGTGGCTGGGAACGCCGCCCCGAGACAGGCGATCCGGGGCCGACCCGGACGCACCCCCGGAGTCACCTCTGAGACCCTTCCCAGCGGCTCCGCAGCGCCTGCCCTGAGCCGACTCCGTCGAAGCCAACGGTGGGCGAGCCAGCCGTCACCGCTGGGAAGCGGGAGGCTGGTTCCCATCTCGACTGCCACCACCGGCAGAAGCTCCCAGGCCCGGGGCGGGAAGAGCCGGGCCACACTCACCCAGACCAAGCTCTCCGCGAGCGGCCTGATCAGCCAGATTTCCACCAGCTGCCTGGGCGTGGCGCCGGCGGGGCTGAACCTCCACCCCAGGCGGGGGAAGTGGAGAGACGGCCGGGGATGGATTCCAGCCGGACGCAGCAGCCCGTGACGAGGCAATTCGTGCGGGGCCAGCGCGATTGCCGACGCCGCCCAGATCACGACCAACTCCGGGACGCCTCCGCGGCCACCGGCGTCCGAGGCATCCCCCCCGGCGGTCTCGAGTGCCGTCGAAGCGGCTGGCCAGGCGTTCGCCTGAAGCTCCCCAACCACGGGCGCGCCGCCCCTCCCCTTCGGTCGAGGCCACCAGGAAAGCCGGTCGGTCCGAGCCGCTGGCTCGGCACCGACCGGCTTTGCGCAGATCCGGGCTGGCTACCAGCCCGGGCTTACCGGCTCGAGCGCTCCGGCAAGGCGGCGGGCGAGCCGCCGCTCGGCAAGTCAGAACTAGGAGGCGCTGTTGGGGATCGGAAGACCCTGCGGCTTGCCATGGCCATGGGCAGCGCCGCCACCAGCCGGCACCGAGGCGGGCTTGCCGGTGGAGTGGGACGACCCCTGGGATCCCGGCGCCGCGGGCCTGCCGGTCGCGTGAGAGTTGGGGGCGGAGCCGGCCTTGGAGTGCGTGGCCCGCTCGGTTGCGCCGTTCTGCTTGGCCTGCGCGCTCACGCAACGGCCTACGTTCATGGAACTGGAGGTCGGGGTCGTCGAGGAATTCGCGCCCGGGGAGTACTCGGCCTTGCAGCCTGCCACAAATTGGACGACCTGCTGGCCCCAGATCGCCGGATTGAAACTCTTGGTCACCACCACTCCCGCAGTCGCACCGCCAACGACCAACCCGGCGGCGGCGAGCGCGATGGCTGCTTTGGTGGAAAGCGCAGTCACGAAGTGCGGTAAGAACGACATAGGGGCTCCTCCTTGGAGGGAAGCAGCGTGATAACGCGACCCATGCGGGAGCGGAGTTGGGGCCTGGTGCACGCTGGCGTTCTGCCTCAGCTCCTGGTCCAGCATCTTGTCGAGGTCGAATCCGTTACTACTTCCCATTTGCTTACTCTGCAGAAGGGACGCCCCGCTCGCCCGAAGTAACCATTCCGGCCTCGACTTGCTCATCCAGGAGAGTGCGGAGCCTGGCCTTGGCCGTCGCCAGGCGGGACGCCACCGTGGCCTCGGGGATGCCCAGGGAGGCCGCGATCTCCCGGTTGGTGTAGCCGTGCAGATGGCGGAGCACCACCACCGCCGCCTGCTTGGGCGGCAGCGTCCTCAGGGCCGCCAGCAGTGGCGAGCCCACCTCGGCGGTCGGGTCCGGTGGGGGACCCGGCCGGCCCAGACGCCTGAGCAGCTCCCCGACATCCCGAAGCCTCTCCCGGCGGCCATGCGAGCAGGCGACATTGAGCGCGATCCGATGGACCCAGGCCTCGGCGGGAGCGTCCCGCTTCCACCCCTTCCAGGCCCTGAAGGCGCGGAGGTAGGCCTCCTGGGCGCAATCCTCGGCGGCGGCCCGGTCCCTCATGATGGTGACGAGAGTGGCGTAGACCCGGGGATAGGTGGCCTGGTAGAGCCGGTCGAAGTCGGCCTTGGATCCGGGCTGGTAGGCGTCGTCCGCCCCGGCCCGCGGACTCTCTCTTGTCGATGTCACCATGGGGCACCGTGGTTGAAGCCGGGAGGGGAGTCCCGTCGGCGCTCGGCAGCCGAGACCACCGGGCAACCGGCCAACTTCACGGAGCCGCGGTTGCGCGGTCGGGAGACTCCCGGCCGCGCAGGACGGCCGGGGGGCGCTGACGTCCGGTTCTGGCTCTGGTCCATGGCGTGGATGAAACCAGTCTGCGCCCGATCGAGGCGATTGCAGCCATCAGCATCGCAACCACCTGTGGTAAGCGGACCGGCATGCTGGCAGG
The DNA here is from genome assembly GCA_021817025.1 of bacterium. Next base: position 3,100 of record JAKAWF010000043.1, on the reverse strand, counting down.
AGCTGCCGAGGGGCGGGCCGGCCGGCCGCCCGTCCGGCGCCACCCGCCCCTCCCAGACCCACGCGGTGCGCCGCCCGCACCCGGGCTGGGGCGGCGCACCGGGAACCGGGTCGCGCCCGGCCGGGGCGGCCTCCTACGCGGCCTGGGAGTGGATCACCGCCAGCAGGTCGGTGGCGTCCAGGATCAGGTGGTCGGCGCCGTCGAGCTTCAGCTCCGTCCCCGAATACTTGGGGAAGAGCACGAGGTCGCCGGGATGCACCTTGATCGTCTCCTCGTCGTCACCGACCGCCACCACCTCCCCGCGCTGGGGCTTCTCCTTGGCGGTGTCCGGGAGGACCAGGCCGCTGGCCGTGACGCTCTCCTCCTCCACCAACCGCAACAGAACCCGGCTTCCCAATGGCTGCACGTCACTGCTCATGTGATTCGCTCCTCCTCTTCCGATCATTCGGACCACCCTGGTCCATTCGATTCCATTCCGACGCCGCAGGGGGCGCCCCCCGGCGCCTCCAAGACCCTCCCCCCGCCCGCGGGGCATGGCCTGCCCACTACTTCAATTGATCCCGAGCATGCGATCGATGATCTTGCGGTCGAACCCGACCACCGGTCGCCCGTCGATCTCGATGACCGGAACCCCCATCTGTCCGGTGCGCCGGACCAGGTCGCGCGCCGCGTTGGCGTCCCGCGACACGTCGACTTCGCGGAAGGGCACCTTGTGCTCCCGCAAATGGAGCTTGGCGCGCTGGCACCAGGGACAGGTGGGGGTGGTGAACACCAGCACCTTGTGCGGTTTGGGGGCCTGTACGGCCGGCGTGGATGTCATCAAGATCTCCTCTTGCTTGGCGGGGTCGGGCGGTCTGCGGCCGCGGGTGTCGGTCCTTCGTCGCTAGAGTTCGCTGCCCAGGCGCCAGCCCGTTCCCAGCCGGCTGACCACGATCGCGTTGACGATGTCGCAGGCCTGGGTGATCCGCGGCTCGCTGAGCCGGTAGTGCATGGTGGTGCCGGCCCGACGGACCTCGACCAGACCGGAGTGGCGCAGCACGCCCAGGTGCTGGCTGGCGTTGGCCAGGCTGATCTCCAGCTGCTGGGCCAGGCTGCCGACCGACTGCTCGCCCTGGCGCAACGCGTCCAGGATCATCAGCCGCTTGGGGTCGGTCAGCACCTTGCAGAGCTCCGCGTGGAGCTGATAGGCAGCCGTCCTGTCGGTGCCCTGGGGGCCCGGGATGGGCTCGCGGGCAGCCACTCTCAACTCGCTCACCCAGAGAAGATAGCAGAACTCTGTTAGTTACGCAAGTATGCAAGTTATGGTCGAGCCCCTGCCGCCCCGGGAGGTGCGCCGCTCCCCGGCGACATCTGTGAGAAGGTACGGCGATGGTCGTGCTTCGTATCGCCAGCCTTGGGGCCGGCCTGGTCCTGACCTTCGGGACCTTGGGCAGCGTGATCCAGACCGTGATCGTGCCCCGGGCCGCGTCGTCGCGGCTCTCGGGGCTGCTGGCGGGCGTGGTGCAAGGGGCCATCTCCGCTTTGGCAAGGACCCGCCGGGACTACCTGCGCCGCGACGAGATCCTGGCCCAGGGGGCGCCCCTGTTCCTGGTCATACGGTTGGTGGTGTGGATCGGCCTGCTGGTCCTGGGCTTCGCCCTCCTCTTCTGGGGGACGGGCTCCGGCGACCTGGCCGGCTCGCTCCGCCTGAGCGCGTCCTCGGTCCTGCCGCTCGGTCTGACCCATGCCACTTCCGGCCTGGCCACCGCGGTCGCCTTCTTGGAGTCAGCCTCCGGGGTCATCGTGGTGGCCCTCCAGATCTCCTACCTCCCCAGCCTCTACAGCTCCTTCAACCGCCGCGAAACCCTGGTCACGCTGCTGGACAGCAGCAGCGGTTCGCCCCCCTGGGGACCGGAGATCCTGGCCCGCCATGCGCTCATCGACAACCAGGACCACCTGGCCGACCTCTACCACGACTGGGAGCAGTGGGCGGCCGACATCACGGAGAGTCACACCAGCTACGTGACCCTGCTCTACTTTCGCTCCCCGGAACCGCGAACCTCATGGACCCTGGCGCTGCTGGCCTGCATGGACGCCGCTTCGATGCAGCTCGCGCTCAATCCTCTGACCGCCCCGTCGGCAGCCCGCCCCTTCCTGCGCATGGGCATCGTCTGCCTGCGCTCCATCGCCCGGGTGACCAACCTCCCCTACGTGGCGGACCCGATGCCCGACGATCCCATCCAGCTCACCTTCGAGGAGTTCCAGGATGCGGTGGAACGGGTGCTCGCGGTCGGCTGGGAGCCGGAGCGCAGCGTGGAGGACGCCTGGCCGCACTTCCGGGGCTGGCGGGTGAACTACGAGAGCACCGCCTACCACCTGGCCAGCCTGGTCGACGCCCCACCGGGGCCCTGGTCGGGCCCCCGGCGCGGCCAGCTGGAGTCGTCGATGATTCCCCTGCGGCCACCCCATCGAGCGCCGTCCCGCGAGCGGGACCACCTGCTGAAGGTGGCCAGGAAACGCCAGGCCTACCGGGCGGCGCGGCATCGGGTCCCGGCGCCTCCGCTCGAGCTGGACGATGGACGACCAGACAGCCACCAGGACGCGACACCGGGCGAGGGCTCTGAGAGCTCGGCTTGAGCCAGGAGCAAGGGAGGGGCACCCGGCCGGCACCGGACCGATGGCGGACCGCTGAAGGCGGCTCCGCGAGGACTCGGGCCGGTGCACATCGACCGCCTGCCCTCTGGCGGGAACGGTGCGAAGCCCGGCCCCGTGATCGGGGCCGCTCCACCCGGAGAGGCCCCAGGTCGCCGGTCGGATCCCGGGCCAGCGGTCCGCCACCGCTGCGGGGCGCCGACTCACGTCGCGCAACTTCCCCTGCGACCGACGCCGCGCATGCGTTCCGTGGTCAACACCCGCTTCCACGCGGGGTTGCGGGTCTACAACGCCTGCCTCGGCGAGGCTCTGAAGCGGGGCCGAGCCCTGCGCGCGGGCCCTCGCTTCGAGCAAGCCAAGAAGGCGTCCAAAGGCGAGGACCGCAGCAGAGCGTTCAAGGAGATCGAGGACGAAGCCGGCTTCAGCGAAGGGGCGATCATGTCCTTCGGCTCGTCGCTGCGCAAGTCCT
>JAKAWF010000453.1 GCA_021817025.1 bacterium | reverse complement strand
CGGCGACGATGAGCGGCGCCGCCAGCTGGGCGTAGTAGTAGGGCGGCAGGGTGAGGGTCAGCGGGAAACCGGAGCTGTAGCCCGCCTCAACCATCAGCGCCTTGGCCTTGGCGACGTCGTACGGGTAGACGTTGGTGAGGTTGATGTAGTACGGGTCGGCGGGGACGGTGTCGCTGCCCGCCTCGATGCCGTAGCCGCCCGAGGCCGCCTTGATGATCGCCTTGCGGTTGGTGGCGTAGAGGATGGCCTGGCGCACCAGCTTGTTCTTCAGGGGACCGTAGGCGTTGTTGAGGGTGAGCTGGACCTTCCCGTTGGTGAGCCCGGCGATCACGCGGTACTTGGGATTGGACTTGAAGAGGGGCAGGTCGGAGGGGGTGGAGAGGTTGTCGATCATGTCGATCTGACCGCTCTCCAGCGCGGCGTTCAGGGAGTTGGGGTTGGTGTAGTAGCGAAACACCACCCCGGCCACGTGCGGCCGGTATCCCCAGTAGAGGTTGTTGCGGGCCAGCGCGACGCTGTAGTCGGTCACCTCACCCGTCACCTTGAAGGGACCGGTGCCGATGGGATCCGTCGCCATGGTGGAGATGGCCCGAGGGTCGAGGATCACCCCGTTGGAGTAGGCGGCCAGGTCGTAGAGCCACTCCCAGCTGGGATCGGTAAGGGTGACGCGCACCTGGTCAGAGCCCACGGTGGTCACCGAGGACACGTCGAAGATCTTGGCGTAGGGGTAGGTGGAACCGGGAGCGTAGACCCGCTTCAGGCTGTAGACCACGTCGGCCGGGGTGAGCGGGTTCCCGTTGGAGAACTTGACCCCCTTGCGGATCGTGAAGGTGAACACCTTATTGGCGGAGCCGACCGTCCACGAGGTAGCCAGCACCGGCACGATCTTCCCGTCCGGGGCCAGCTCCACCAGGTGCTGCAGCACGTTGTAGTCGATGACCTCGTCGATCGCCTGGGAGGCGTTGGCGGTCGGGTTGAGGGTGGGCGGGAACACGTTGGAGGAGCCGATGGTCAGCGTCGAGAGGCGCTGGTTGGAGGTGCTCGTGCCCGGGGCGGAGCTGCAGGCGGCCAGCAGCACCGAGGCCGCCACCGCTCCGGCCAGCGCCATCAGCCAACGCCGGGAGGTTGCCGGTTGTCGCACTTGCCCTTCCTGCTCCGCTCTCTGTCCGGCGCGCTCGCCCAGGGACAGTGCGCGAATTCTACCAAGCTGGTGGGAGGTGGCCGGCGGCGGTCGCCCAGGGCGATCCGGGTGCCTTAGGATCAGGTCGAACGGCCAGATGGCGCTGAGGAGGTTACGTGGCGGTCTTTCGGCTCGCGGTGATACCGGGCGACGGGGTTGGGCCCGAGATCGCCGAGGCTTGTCAGCCCGTCATCGAGGCGGCGGGCGCCGCCGACTCGCTCGACCTCCAGACGTCCGTCCTCGACTGGGGCGGGGAGCGCTACCTGCGCACCGGGGCGGTCATGCCCGACCACGCCTCGGAGCAGCTGCGTTCGTTCGACGGCGTGCTCTTCGGCGCGGTGGGGCGACCCGACGTGCCCGACCACGAACTGGTCTGGGGCCTGATCATCCGGTTGCGCCAGGAGCTCGCTCTCTCGGTGAATCTGCGGCCCGCGCGGTCGTTCCCGGGGGTGCGGACACCGCTCGGTGGCCGGCCGGAGATCGACCTGCTTGTGGTCAGGGAGAACACCGAGGGCGAGTACGCCGGCGCGGGCGGGGTGGGACACCGGGGCACCCCCGAGGAGGTGGCCGTGGAGGTGGCCCTGCATTCGCGCCGGGCGATCCGGGACGCGGCCCAGTACGCCTTCTCCGCTGCGCGACGGCGGCGGGGCCGGGTGACCCTGGTCACCAAGTCGAATGCGATGCGGTTCGGCTACGTACTCTGGGATCGGGTCTTCGAGGAGGTCGCGGCCGAACACCCGGACGTCACGGCTGAACGCACTCTGGTCGACGCGATGGCGGCCCGGATGGTCCAGCGCCCGCAGGAGCTGGATGTGCTCTTGTGCAGCAACCTGTTCGGCGACATCCTGTCCGACCTGTCGGCCGCCTTGGTCGGCGGTCTGGGGCTCGCCCCCAGCGCCAACATCCGGCCCGACCAGGGACTCGGAATATTCGAGCCGGTGCACGGCTCGGCCCCCGACATCGCCGGTCAGGGTGTGGCCAATCCCTGTGGCTATCTGCTCTCCGCGGCGATGCTCTTCGAGCACAACCGGCTGGAGGTGGCGGCCGGGGCGCTGCGGTCCGCGATCGCCTCGGCCCTCACCGAGCCCGCCAACCACACCCCGGACCTGGGTGGATCGGCGTCGACCGGCGAACTCGCGCAGGCGGTCGGGCAGCGTCTTTTCGAGGTCCGCCCATGACGACCCCCGGAGCGCCTCGGGAGGGTCCGGGTCGGCCAACCGCTCCGGTTGACCGCGACGCGGTGGTCGACCTGGCGCGGCGGCTGGTGCGGATCCGCAGCGTGCAGGAGTCTGGTCGAGTTGGCGCGGAGGCGGAGGTGGCTTCACTGGTGGTCACGACCATGCGCGAGTTCGGGTGGGCGCCGCAGGTGACCGAGGTCGCGCCGGGGCGCCCCAACGTGGTAGCGACGGTCGAAGGAGGTGGGGGTCCGGGGCCGGTGCTGGCCTTCGAGGGGCACCTGGACGTGGTCACCGAGGGTGACGGGTGGACGGTGGAGCCCTTCGCAGGCCTCATCCGGGATGGCCGGCTCTACGGTCGTGGAGCCGCGGACATGAAGGGGGGAGTCGCCGCCGTGCTGCATGCGGTGAGGGCGCTGCAGCTGCAGGGGCCCTTTCCGGGCAGCGTCCGGGTTCTGGCCCTTGCCGATGAGGAGGGGCTGATGCTGGGGGCCAAGTCGGCCTGTGCCAGCGGGGCGCTGAGCGACGTCGCCGGGGTGGTGGTGTGTGAGCCCGAGGGTGGGGAGATCTGTGCGGTCGCCAAGGGGGCTCTGCGGATCCAGTTCGAGCTGACCGGCAGGATGGCCCACGGGGCGATGCCCGATCAGGGGCAGAACCCCATCCCGGTCCTGGGTCGTCTGATCCCGGCGCTGGCGGAGCTGGAGCACCGGATCCAGGTCCGAGTCGGCGAGCACCCCCTGCTGGGGTGGACCTACGTGACGCCCACCGTGGTCAGAGCCGGCCAGCCGGAGCAGATGAACGTCACCCCGGCCACCGCCAGTCTGCTGGTGGACGTGAGGACTGTGCCCCGGGTCGATCACAGAGACCTCATCTTGGCGATGAACG
>JAKAWF010000452.1 GCA_021817025.1 bacterium | reverse complement strand
CTGAGCCTCGGCAGATGCCGGAGGAGTAGCTCACGCTGCACCAGGCCGACCAACGGTTGGCCTTGAGGAGTATTGGGGCCCCACTGGCGCTGGGCATGGTGTCGCAGCCACCACTCAGGCTGCCTCGGGAACTCGATTCCGTCACCTGGGGCGTCCCTCCAGAAGAGCCGCACCCTTCGGAAATAGCTGAGACAAGGCCGCCACTACGCCGTCTTGCGCGGTGCGGTCCACGACAAGAATGCGACAGCCCGCGATGTCCTGCATCTGGGATAGGCGCATGGATCCCCGAGCCAGCTTGGCAATGATCGACGCAGTCGACTTGCCCGGGCGACCCGTCGGAGCGAGGCCCAGGTTACTTCGGATCGAAGCCATGACCGCCTCGTAGGCTGGAACGAACGAACGGCGGTAGCTGTCCAGTTCCCGGAGGCGGCTGGGCTCCCGACTTCCGGCACGAAGACGCTCTCCGAGGGCATCTATCTGGGAATTGGACCGATCAGGCATGAGGATGCGACTCCCACCGTGGCGCCCCGCGCCACTGGTCGCTCGCACAAAGATCCCACCGCACCCTCCTAGTATCGGATGGCAGAGGAGCCATTCAAGCGACACTCAAGCACATCTGCCGCGGGGGCAGGACCTGGTGGCTCCGACCTTAACTGACGCGCCTGCGAGCGACGACTGCGACCAGGCGATCGGTCACCCGAGCAGGGTGGCTATCGATTGCGCTGCATGGTCTCCGTGACGTGGGAGTACCGATCCAGGGTAATCGCCACTGTGGCATGGCCGAGCATCTCGCTGGCCACCTTGGGGTGGACACCCTGGACCTGTACTCCCACTCGTCAGAGCCAATGCACAGGTCCGCCGCCGACATCCTCGACGAGATCGCCCGGGGCGGCTAGCGATCCTCTTGCTGTACGGGGCACTTTATAGGGCCAGGCCGCGGAGCGGTGGCGGCCTCAGCAACGGCCCAATCGAGATCAAAATGGCGGAGGGAGAGGGATTCGAACCCCCGGAAGCGTTGCCGCCTCAGCGGTTTTCAAGACCGCCGCAATCGACCGCTCTGCCATCCCTCCAGCGACCGGAATGAGATTGAATACCCCAACCTAGATCCATGGTGCTCGCTGGCGTTGATCCAAGCGCTGGCCCAACCCGAGAAGCGTGGTGGTCATTCAGGACCACGTGTAGGGTATCCGTTGCCTCCTGGTGCATCGCCATGGCCACATGAGAATACCGATCCGGCGTGATCTTGACCGTCGCGTGCCCCAGGCGATCGGCAACAACCTGGGGGATCCCGATGCCTCGTTTCTCTCTGAGTTGGTGGCGTCACCCGGCAAACGCAGCCGTCGGGAACTGCTGGCGGCGCGGGTCATCGAGTGCAGCGCGGGGATCCTGACGGCCCTCGAGCGGAGGCGGTCACTTCCCGCCGGGGGGCCACCATCCTGGACCCGGCACTGGCGGCCTTGTACTCCGACGAGGAGGGTGTTCCTTGTCCTCGAGTCCGCATCACAAGCCAATGACTGGTGGCCGTCCAGAACGCTGGGTGGCGTGGACCGCGAGGCTGACCCGAGGCCGCCCGTGGCCCTGATGACCGCGCGTATGCTGCCGTACCATTCAGGGTGAGAAGCGGGCCCATCGGAGCCGAGCCCCACCCTACCGGAGGCAGTACGGATGGCTGACATCTCACCAACGACCGGGACCCCTACCGGCGGAGACCCGGAGGCCACTCCACTCTCCGGAGTGGCTCGAATGATCGCGGAGGCACGCCTAGTCCCACCTTCACCCAGCCAACGGCAACCGGCCCTGTTCACCTCGACCGCGGAGTACCTGACCTACATGGACGTGGCACGCCGAGACCCGGACGGCTACTGGGCCACCATGGCTCTGGAACTCGACTGGTTCAGCCCCTGGCAGACGCTCCGCGAGGGTGCCCTCCCGGACTTCCGGTACTACGTGGGTGGCTGCGCCAACGTCAGCTACAACTGCCTGGACCGGCATGTGGCACAGGGCCGACGCAACAAGGCGGCCATCATCTGGGAGGGCGAGGACGGGGCGGAGCGGATCCTCACCTACCAGATGCTCCTGGCCGAGGTGAGCCGGTTCGCCAATGTCCTGGCGGACCTGGGCGTCAGGCGCGGCGATGTAGTGGCCATCTACATGTCCAACATCCCCGAGGCATTCGCGGCGGTGCATGCCTGCTACCGGCTGGGTGCCGTCTACACCGTGGTCTTCGCCGGCTTCAGCGCCGAGGCGGTGGGCCAGCGACTTCGCGACTGCCGGCCCAAGGTGGTGGTGGTGGCCGACGGCAGCCGGCGGCGCGGACGGGTGCTCCCCCTGAAGGCTACGCTGGACGAGGCCCTGGGGGAGACGGCGGACTTCGTCCAGCATGTCGTCGTGGTGCGGCACACCGGGGCGGAGGTGGTGATGCGCCCGGACCGCGACCGGTGGTACCACCAGCTGATGGCCGACGCGGCACCCACCCGAGCCCCGGAGGCCCTGGAGGCCAACGAGCCTGGCTTCATCATCTACACCAGCGGGACCGAGGCCCGCCCCAAGGGCGTGGTCCACGCCGGGCTGGGGTTCCTGGTGGGCACCTACGCCAACGTCAAGTGGTCACTGGGCCTGCGCGACGACGACGTCTACTGGTGCACGGCCGACGTGGGCTGGCTCACCTTCCCGATCTTCGCCCTGGTCGGCGGCCTGGCCCACGGGGCCACCTTGGTGGTGTACGAGGGATCGCTGGACTTCCCCGGTCCTGATCGCTTCTACGACATCGTCGCCCGCCACCGGGTCACCAAGGTCTTCACCGCCCCCACCGCCCTGCGCATGCTGCGCCGCTTCGGCGCCGAGGCCCGGCGGGGCCACGACCTCAGCAGCCTGGAGCTGATCGCCCTGGTGGGCGAGCCACTGGACCCCGAGACGTGGCACTGGGTCCGGGAGACCGTCGGCGACGGGTCGCTCTGCATCAACAACACCTACGGGCAGACCGAGACCGCCACCGCCTGGACGTCATCGGTGGTCGGGATCACAGCGGCCAAGCCCGGGTCGTGCGGCCAGCCACTGCCCGGGTACGCTGGCCGGGTGGTCGACGCGGAGGGCCGGGAGGTGGCGCCCGGTCAGCCGGGATACCTCGTCATCACCGAGCCGTTCCCCTCGTTGATGCGCACCGTCTGGGGCGACCACGGTCGCTACCTCAGTACCTATTTCAGCCGCTTCCCAGGCACCTATTTCAGCGCCGACACCTGCG
>JAKAWF010000451.1 GCA_021817025.1 bacterium | reverse complement strand
AGGAGTCTGGCCATACCCTCCGCCAGGTCCTGGTCCGCCAGCGCGTAGGAGAAGCGCACATGTCCGGGGGCACCGAAGGCCTCCCCGGGCACCACGGCGATCCGGGCCTGTTCCAGCAGGACAGCGGCCAGCTCCGCAGAGGTCTCCACCTGCTGACCGCCGATCGCCCGTCCGAGCGCACCCCGCACCGAGGGAAACACGTAGAAGGCCCCCTCCGGCGCCGGGCACTCGAATCCCGGCACCCGGTCCATGTACTCGAGCATGGCCTTGCGCCGCCGGGCGAAGGCTTCCCGCATCTCTTCCACCGCCGGGTCGGCATTCTCCAGGGCGGCCAGGGCAGCCAACTGGGAGATGTTGCTGATATTGCCGCAGACGTGGGACTGCAGATTGGCAGCCGCCTCAACCAAGGTCCGGGGACCAACCAACCAACCCACGCGCCACCCGGTCATTGCATAGGCCTTGGCCACGCCGTTGAGTCGCAAAGCTCGAGATTGGAGCTCCGGCACCACCACCGGGAGCGAGTTGAATTCCGCACCGTCATAAGTGAAGTGGTCGTAGATCTCGTCGCACACCACCCACACCCCGTGGTCCACTGCCCAACGCCCGATGGCAAGCATCTGCTCCCTCCGGTACACCGACCCGGTGGGATTGGAGGGAGAGACGAAGAGGAGCGCCTTGGTTCTGGGTGTGAGGTGCCGGTCGAGATCGTCGGGTGTCACTCGGAAGCCGGTGGTCTCCGTGGTGGGGATCGGCACCGGCCGACCTCCCGCCAGCGCGATCGCTTCGGGGAAGCTCACCCAGTACGGGCTGGGTACCAGCACCTCGTCCCCGGGATCCAGGAGAAGGGTGAAGGCATGGGCCACGGCCTGCTTGGTGCCGTTGGTGATGAGGACCTGCTCCGGCAGGACCTCCAACCCGTCGCGGCTCGCGATCTGGGAGGCCACGGCCCTCCGCAATTCAGGCAGGCCGGCGGCCGGGGTGTAGTGATGCAGCCGCGGGTCCCGGCAGGCTCGCGCCGCCGCCTCGACCACCACCTGGGGGGTATCGAAGTCGGGCTCCCCGGCAGCGAAGGAGATCACCTCGTTCCCGGCGGCCCGGAGCTCCTTTACCCTGCGGTCCAGCGCCAGGGTGGCCGACTCGGAGATCGCGGCCACCCTCCTGGAGATCGCCTGGTGATTCGCTTCCCCTGAGGGCACTAGACTTCCTCCTGATGGCCACCGATAGCGGTGCCGACCTGCTGATACCACAGGATCTGCTACCTGAAGACGGGCGTTTCGGGTGTGGCCCCTCTAAGGTACCGGCTACAGCCGTCGCCAGACTGGCAGAGGCCGCACCTCGCCTCCTCGGCACCAGTCACCGGCAGCCCCCGGTCAGGCAGCTGGTGGGCCGTCTACGCTCCGGGCTCACCGAGCTTTTCGCCCTCCCGGATGGATACGAGGTCGCCCTGGGGAACGGGGGGGCAAGCCTGTTTTGGGATCTGGCAGCGCTCTGCCTGATTGAGCGCCGCAGCCAGCACCTGGCTTTCGGGGAGTTCTCGTCCAAGTTCGCGCAGGTCGTGCAGAGCGCTCCTCACCTGGCGGCTCCTGAAGTGATAGCGAGCGCTCCAGGCACCTGCCTGCGGCCCCACATCGCCGAGGATGTGGACGCCTACTGCCTCACCCACAACGAGACGTCCACGGGCGTTCAGAGCGAAGTCGTTCGCATCGGACTGCCCGGGCAATTGGTCCTGGTCGACGGCACCTCCGCCGCGGGAGGGTTACCGCTCGACCCGAGCTCCTTCGATGCCTACTACTTCTCCCCTCAGAAGTGCTTCGCCGCCGATGGCGGGCTCTGGGTCGCCCTCCTCTCGCCCGCGGCGATCGACCGGTCGGCCCGTCTCGGGAGTACCTCACGTTGGATTCCAAGCTCCCTTGATCTCAACCTGGCACTGCAGAACTCGCGCCAGGACCAGACCTACAACACCCCTGCCGTGGCCACCTTGTTCCTCTTAGTGGAGCAGCTGGAGTGGCTTCTTGAGCACGGCGGCTTGCCCTGGGCGGTCGCTCGCTGCCGTGAGTCAGCGAGCATCGTGTACGGCTGGGCCGACAGCGCCCCCTACGCAACTCCGTTCGTTCGGGATCCAGACCAGCGCAGTCAGGTGGTGGCCACCGTCGACCTCGCCCCGGAGGTCCCGGCTGGCGAGGTCTCCAGGGTGCTCAGACGAAACGGGATCGTGGACATAGATGGCTATCGCAAGCTGGGACGCAACCAGTTGCGCATCGGGCTGTTTCCCGCCGTCGACCCGGAGGATGCCGCCCGACTCACCCAAGCGATCGACTGGGTCGCGGCCCGGATCGGTGTCGCAAATCACGTATAGGGGAGCGGAGGCGGGCCACAGAGGGTACGCTGGTCGGGGTCGGGCCGGGGCGCTCTCGGTCTACCCGCCTGGGAGGAGCTGATGCTCGCCGATGACTTCGGTGTGGGCGACGAGGTCAAGGCTGCGTTCGCCCAGCTCGGCTCCGGTGATCTCGAGGTCCTTCGTCCCCTGCTGCGGGAGCGGTCCCAGGCCGCAGTGGGAGATGCGGTGCTCGCGGGCCTGGTGGCCCAGCAGGTGCTCCTGGACCTCTCCGCGCGCACCGCTGTGGACTTCGCGACACCGGCTGACCTGGCTGCCTGGCTGGCGATCAGGGTCCCCCAGACGGCCGCCCTCTTTCTTGGCGCCGTGGCCCCGATGTCAGGGCCGCCAGCTCCTCCCCCATCTGGCGGCCTGCGTTCGGCCTGGTCCCGCTTCTGGGCGGCGGCGGTCGCCCTTCCCACGCTGGCGGCAGCGACCGCCATGGCCTCAATCGGATCAGCCTCGGTCGCCGTCCTTCTCACCGCCACCATCGCCTCGTCGCCTCCCGCGCTCGGGCCCGCGCCGTCGCTGGGGACCGCACCGCCTCCAGCCTCCAGCCCCCGGGTTCTTCCGGTACTCACTCCCCGATCAGTGCCAACGCCCAGCAGCGCGCCCACGCCGGCTCCCTCTGCGTCCCCCTCCGTTCCGGCGACGCTGGCCCCGGTTTCGGTGTCCAGCACCAAGCCGACAGCCTCACCGCCAGCCACGCCAGCTCCAACCACCCCAACCACCCCAAGCACCCCCTCCCCCCCACCCACCGCGACGCCGCCGCCTTCCCCCACCCCATCGCCTGGGTGCGGGAGCCAGGACCAGGGCCCACCGGGGTGCCCCTGCCCCGGCGGCGATGACCACGGCGACGGTGGTCCAC
>JAKAWF010000450.1 GCA_021817025.1 bacterium | reverse complement strand
GGGGTTCCGGCCCCCTGTCAAGGAGGCTGTGAGCAGTTACCCTCCGACTACTCGGCATGTCGCCCGCTCTCTACCGTCGCACCCAGCCTTGATGTGTCACGATTTCACCTGCCCCACCTGCGGAAAGTCAGTTGCTATCGATCTGCGTCAGATCACATTGGTGCAGGGCTGGGACGTATGGTGGGACCAACGGCCGACTGGATGATCGGACCCAGTTCGAGGGCGAATGCCAGGCGCGCGTAGGTGTCAAGCGTCGGGCTCTTCCGACCGCGCTCGATCTTGCTGATCTCCGCCTGGCCGATTCCGGAGCGCTCCGCGAGCTGCTCCTGCGTCCAGTGCAGGCGGCGCCGCTGCTGGATCAGACTATTGATCATGCTGTACTTGAGCTGCAGGGCACGGAGGTCGGCGAGGCCAGTCGGTCCCTCCTCCTTGGCCTCGCGGTCGATCCGGAGCAGGAGCTCGTCGAAGTCGCTGGAACGCTTGATCGCCATGAAGCAAGAATATGGCTTTCTAGCCATATTGTCAAGAGACCTGAGGGGCACGCCAGCGTTGCAAGCGGCGGCGAGCCTCGCTGATCTCCGTCTCCTGGCGTCGCCGAGAGGGGTCTCGGCCCTTGTCATACCCCCCAAGGAGGAGGATCAGCCGCTCGCCGTAGGCGTGGCAGAACACCCGCAGCAGTAATTCCGGCTCGCGCAAGCGGAACTCGAAGAGACCGCCCCCGAGTTGGCGACCGAAGGCAGTGCCGCAGACGTCAATCCCTTGCTCCTGGAGGATCTCGCGCATTGCGGTGCCGAGGATCCGGCGCGCGCTGCGATCAAGCTCCTCGGTGATCCACTCGAGGACCGGCTTGCGTCCGGTCTCGTCCTCGTAGAAGTCAAGGTCGTAGGGCATCGGCGCCACTCTACGTGACGACCAGCGGGTCTGGCACCCTTCCCTCAGCTTACAAGCTGGGCGACGGTCGGCTGAAGCGAGAAGTCTTCTGCTCTCGGCCCTCACATCTGCGATGAGGCGATCGACATGGTCTTGGACGGCGCAGAACGGGAGTAACCTCCGTCGCCCGATCGACCGGGTGTGCCCGCGTCGCTCCAGGAGCCCGGAGAGAGGGCTGCGGGCAATCCCGAGCGTCCGAGCCGCCTCTGCGCAGCCTCGGGCACCAGGTCTCTGGAGTGTGCCGCGAACGTGGAAGGAGGACCCCATGAGTAGGTGAGGCCACCGGAAGCGATGCTGCACTGGTGATGGGGGTAGGCCCCCCGGAGCCGCCCTGCAGGGGGAGGCTTCAAACCACCCCAAGGTGCGCCGGTCAAAAGCCGGGGTGCTGAGCGTTGGGGAAACGGCGCGACAGAACGCGTCAGGTAGGAACCGAAAAGGCGAACGAGAGTGATCCACCGTTTACGTGTCGTGACTGTAGTTGACGCCAAAACCGAGGTTGTCCAGAGGCCTCGGGAAGAGCCTTGGGGGAAACCTGCCTACTGCCCAGGCGGTGTCCGGCATAGAGGTGGCGCGAGTTCGGTTCAGGCGCCGGTGTGGAACGCGGGACCCTGGAGCCTTGATATTGCGGATGGCCGGACAGGAGTCTGGCACGATCGCGCTAGAGGGAGGACCGCAAGCGGCAGGAACCGCCAGCGGCAGAGTACCGAAGCAAGGCCCAGGTTCGGACTGCCCCATATTAGTGATGAGGCCCGGTAATGCGGGTGGAGCGAAGGGGGCAGGCTACTCGGACTCGAACGGCAGTCAACCACAGGGGTGGGAGGAGCTGGTGAGCGAGTCAAAGCCGTTCAGTATTTCCAAGCAGGTCGTCTACGAGGCGTACCTGAAGGTCAAGGCCAACAAGGGGGCCGCAGGGGTCGATGGGGAGTCGGTCGAGGAATTCGAGAAAGACCTGAAAGGGAATTTGTATCGCATCTGGAACCGAATGTCCTCTGGGAGCTACTTTCCGCCGCCGGTGCGAGCGGTAGAAATACCAAAGCCAGGTGGTAGGGGAACGCGTGTACTAGGGGTGCCCACAGTCGCGGACAGAATTGCCCAAACCGTGGTCAAGATGTATCTGGAGCCAGAAGTGGAGCCGATCTTCCACCCGGACTCTTATGGGTACAGGCCCGGGCGGTCGGCGCTGGACGCAGTGGGGATCTGTCGGGAGCGGTGCTGGAAGACGAACTGGGTCATCGATTTGGATGTCCACAAGTTTTTCGACACGATTCCGCACTCCCTCATGTTGAGGGCAGTGAGCAGACACACGAACCTCAAGTGGATCCTCCTCTACACGGAGCGGTGGCTGCAAGCCCCGCTGCAACTGGGGGATGGCACTCTGCAATCAAGGGACCAAGGCAGCCCCCAAGGGTCTGCCGTCTCACCCCTATTGGCGAATCTCTTCATGCATTACGCGTTCGACATGTGGATGCAGCGGGAGTGGCCCGCGGTCCGGTTCGAGCGTTACTGCGACGACGTGGTTGTCCACTGCGTCAGTGAGCAGCAGGCCCAGTACGTACTGGCCGCGATCACCAAGCGTTTGGCTGAGGTTGGATTGGAGGTCAACCCGGAAAAGACACACATCGTGTACTGCCGGGATGGTCGCCGCCGGGGTGCGTACGAGCCTCGGCAGTTCACCTTCCTTGGCTACACCTCTCGCGCTCGGCTGGCCAAGAACCGGAAGACGGGGGAGACGTTCCTCAGCTTCCTGCCGGCAGTGAGCGATGAGGCGGGCAAGGCGATGCGGCGGCAGATCCGGGGCTGGAGGCTCCACCTGCGTAGCGGGCACACGCTGGGAGAGATGGCCCGAGAAGTCAACCAAGTGGTGCGAGGGTGGATCAGCTACTACGGGCGCTACTATTCGTCCTGGCTGCAATTCACGCTCCGGCGGATCAACGAATACTTGGTCCGCTGGGCCTTGCGGAAGTACAAGAAGTTACGCAGACACCCGAAACGGGCGCGGAGGTTTCTGGCTAACGTCGCGAGACGGGACCCCACCCTCTTCGTCCATTGGGGACACGGTGCGTCGCCATTGGCTGGGTAGCAGGAGCCCCGTGAAGCGAGAGTTTCATGCGGGGATCTGAGAGAGCCGGGGGGTGCGATCCCCCCCGGCCACTCGACCACGTGATGAGAATTCATGCAACGCTGGGTGGCTGGTTGACGGAGTAGCGGAGCACCAGGCTGGTGCCCGGATAGCGGGTCTCAGTCTGGTTGAGCTGGTCGCAGAGGGCGGCCAGGGCGCGGGTGCGGCGTGGCGCTGACAGGGGGTTGAGGCTGACCTC
>JAKAWF010000449.1 GCA_021817025.1 bacterium | reverse complement strand
TCGTCGGCTGCGCTGGGGTCGGGCTGCCCCGCCACCACCGTAAGGCCGTAGGGGACACCGACGCCAGGTGTCCTGGTCACTGCCTTGCCCGGGACATCCCAGTGATCGCAGCCTGGAGGACGCCGCTGAGCTGACGCCGACGTGGCCTCGGACGAGGCAGGGGTGCGCGAGGGGGAGCCCGACCTTTGCCAGAAGGACCAGGCGAGCGCAGCGGCTGTGCGGAGCGGAGGGACGGCCCATCCGGGCCGCGAGCCGGCGACTCCGTGAGTGAGGGATGATGGCCATTGGATGTCTTCCGTGGAGCGAATGCGTTGCCCACGGGTTAGACCGCCCGGGTAGCGATCGAAGTGCAGCGCACCTAGCTCGACCGTTTCACCCAGGCTCTTCTGGCGGTCCCGGCCCGAGAGCTTGCGGAGTAGCGGGGGAGATACGAGCGCGAGAAGCGCGGAAGGCAGCTGCCCGCGCCCTCATGTACCGAGGCTGGGCAGACTCCGGGGCCGCCAGCCCGAGCGCCAAGGCATAGGCGGTAGAGTCAACTTGGTCGGCTCTTGGGCGGCCGAGAGCTCCGTGCACCATGATTCCCAGTTGGTGTGCGTCCAAGTCGATGCTCCACCGAAGTGGGGGCAATTGCGTCCCCAGCCACTCCAGCGAGAACCCTTCACTCATGGCTCCCCGATGGGCAGCCGCCATCAGGTCCGCAGCCTGAAGCGGTAACAGGTCGTCGTCAGTCCGGAAGATCGGGGCCATGGGCAGGATAGAGGCGATCTGGGCGGCCCTGGGGTGGGTTCGTGCTGCCAGGCACAGCACTTTCCACATGGCCGGATACCAGGTCTTGACCCTCGGTTGCATGTGAGCCTGCTCGTCAAACACAACTTCGATCCTCTGCCTTTCGCCCTCGTCATAGAGGCCGGCTGCGATCCTCCAAAGGATGTTGTAGAACAGGAAGAAGTACGGCTGATTCAGCGGATCGGTCAGCATCGGCGCCAGCGCGGTCTGAAATGCCCGAGTGTCCACAGACGCGCGCACGGCTCGGAAGCCATGTCCCCCGACCACCCCGGCTAGCGCGATGAGGCGTCCCCTGCGCTCGTCTTCCGACATCTTATGCCACGCGGATTCGGGCGACTGCCCCGTCAGGTGCGAGGACTTGAACACTCGGACGCGGGGCTGACGATCCAAGACCTCTTTCCAGTCGTCGGTGAACGCCAGCCAGTCCTCAGCCTTCCCGAGGAGCCCAGCCATGACCATCGGCGATGGTTGCCCACTTCCGCCACTCTCGTCAACGTAGAGCTGAAGCGCCAAGACCTGCCTACACCTCCACTGGTCGTCGGGCACGCCGTAGAGGAACGGAAACTCGCCCGGACCCGCCGAGCATACACCGGCTGACGATCGCAATGTGCGGCAAGCATGTTATTGCTAACATTCGAGTGGCGCTATGAGGTTGCAGGTTACGTCTGTCGTGCCACAGTCAGACGGTAGCGCCCGAGCGTCCAATGGTCAGGAGCGATCTCAACGAATGCGCTATTGTTTCTGAGCAAGTTAGCTGCCTTGGCGAGGGCTGAGGCAGGCACGCGCTGATAGTTCCATAACAGCGCTGCTAGGTCGCGAGTGGATAGAGGTCGGCTCGACCCAGCTAAGATCCGTGCAGTCTGGGTCACCTCATCTCCCGCCTCTACGTGGCTCACCAAAGCTGCTCTAAGAGTGGCCCGACCCTCGGCAAGGTCGACGCTAACCTTGACAAGGCCTGACAGCGTCCATGCCCCACCATCCTTGAGGCCAGAAACCAGCGCCCTGGCTCGTGGGGCTACCCAACGTCGGGTGGGCTCGTTGATGAGATACATTATGAGGCCCAGAATCACAAGTATCGCCGCACCCCAGAGAACTTTCTGTCCGATCGGGTCAGACGACATGCGACGGAGCCCCCGGAAACCTTGCTCGAGAGTCGCCCCTGTGAGCGCGACCCCGCCCGCGGCACCGACGGTAACCGTCTGACCAACTGCACTCCTTTCGGCTGCGAAGACTAGGTCCAGCCAAGGTCGGCCAGTGGCCAGGCCGTAGTCCACCAGATCGTGATCCTCTGACAGTGCCTTGATGCCCAGAAGGCAGGCCAGGATCGCCGTCGGCAGATCGTCGGTATCTCTGTCCCGGACAGCCAGCACCCTTGGGTCGGTCAAGGGAAACTGGGTCGTATCGACGAAGCGAACCGCGGGGAGGAAGCCTTCGCGCCAGATGGATTCAGCCACAGACGGGTCCAAGCCTTGCCCGACCATGAACTCACTAAGATGTTCGTTCATCTCGTCGTAGACATGGGAGCCAGCGAAAAGCCGGAGCACCCCCAGCTCCGCCAGGATCCTAATGTGAGTGGGCTTTGGCGCGTCTCGCACCTCCCTTGCGATGTTCTTCAGGAGCATGTTTGAGTCGACGGGGATCGGAACCGCCGCTGGCAGCAGGTTCCCGATCTGCGTCGGCGCTAGCGCTCGGAGGCTGTCAAGTGGTAACTCGCCATCGAAATCAGGGGGATGCCGTCGCATCGGACGCTCCTACGGCGCGGTTTTGCGGCGAAACAGCTCACCCACAGCCACCCCGAAGATGGCGGCCATTGCGAGCGCGAGGAAGACGCGAGGCTCACTCTCTCCCCGCTCGATGTTGACCACGGTCTGTCGGCTGACACCGAGGAGCCGGGATAGCCGCTCCTGGGAAAGGCCAGCCCGGATCCGGTGCTCTCGGAGGGTCGACTCAAAAGTAGGCATGGCGACACGATAAGAGAACCAAGGGGGCGATGTCAAGACAACTATACCAAGCGCACCGTACGGCCACGTGACTGAGACGCCGAGAGGGGGGCTATTGGCTGATCTCAGCTTGAGATCGCCACAAGACTGTGTACAGGAAACCGGTAGCAGCATGTACAAGGCTCGTCTGAGAGGGCCCAGAGTCGGGTCCAGCCGAAGTGGCCAGAGGTCCGAATCCGAACCTTGCAACAACCCCACCAATCCCTTCACATGCGCTGTTGTGCGGATGGGACCTCCAGACCCCTCAGCTTTACGATGCTCGATACCCTTGGCGGGACTGGGGAGCCCGAAGCGGCGCCGAGCGTGCGCCGATGACTGAACCCAAGCCCCTTGAAATGTCCATGGCGTTGGGAGCTTCGCTCGAGTGCCGCTTCGGAGGGGAAATCAGCGAGGCGGCGCCGCCTGTCCGTGCCGCGGAGGGCCGGGATTTCGCCACCTACCTCGTCCAAATCAGCGGGGAGCGGCTCCCAC
>JAKAWF010000448.1 GCA_021817025.1 bacterium | reverse complement strand
CGGCGCAGGTCCCAGGAGGTCGAGAGGTGAGTTCGGCGCTGCCACCTCTGGGTCCTGGCCTCGAAGAGATCGGCGAAGTCGTCCTCGATGTGAATCGTGAGCAGCAGGCTGGAGGGAGCGCCACCCCACTGGCGCACGGTCACGTCCTCGTGCATCTGCCCCCAACCCAGGTGCCTCTCCAGGGTCACGGTGACCGTTCCCGGGCTGGACTCCCCGGCCCCGATCCCCCGGCGCCGGGACGCCAGCAGCTCCCACCTGGCGTGCCAGGAGCCACGTCGGGAGACCGACAGGGGCTGGAGTGGCTGGTCATTCACCGATAGCCGGTACTCGGCCACGTAGCGGGTGTCGGCGTGGTAGAGCCCGGAGGACTCCTGCCCGCCACCGACGCTGCCGTCCGGGGCCGCCACCAGGAAGGTGTCCTGGCAGCTGACCGAGATGGGGCGGCCCCCGGAGATCCCGCCCCCCCTTCCCCAGGGGCCGGCGGTGAGGTACAGATCTGCCATCGGCCCATTGTCCCAGCCACGGGCCGGGGCTCAGACCAGATCCGGTAAGATGCCCCAGGTCCCGCCGAGGTGGTGGAATGGTAGACACGCTGCTTTGAGGGGGCAGTGAGCGCAAGCTCGTCCGGGTTCAACTCCCGGTCTCGGCACCAGGGGACCCACGCCCCGCACGGGCGCCGCAGCATCCCGAGTTTCCGACCTCCCCAGTAAAGTTAGCTGCTGGGTCCTACCGACCCAGATGGAGGGTGGGCGTGCCGGAAGCAGATTCCGGCCGCGAGGGGAAGGCGGGAGTGGCCGGGCTTGGCCCGCTGCCAGGCGCCTCGGACGGCCTGGCGCCAGCCAGCGTTTCCAGGCTGGGGCGGGCAGGTGGCCGGCGCCCTGTCTGGATGGCGCTGGCAGTCTGGGGACCGGGTCTCATGGTCATGCTGGCCGACACTGATGTGGGCAGCCTGGCCACCGCCGCCCAGTCCGGTGCTCGCTTCGGGTACGCCATGGTGCTCCCCTTGGTGGTCCTGATCCCCGTCCTCTACCTCGTGCAGGAGATGACGGTGCGGCTGGGCATCCTCACCGGCCAGGGCCATGCCGCCCTGATCCGGCGTCACTTTGGACGCGGCTGGGCGGCGGCAGCGTCGCTGGCACTTCTGGCATCGGCCCTGGGCGCATTGGTGACCGAGTTCGCCGGGGTCGCGGGGGTCGGGCAGATGTTCGGGGTGCCGCGCTGGCTGTCGGTGCCGGTGGCCGCGGCCTTCCTGGTCGGGGTGGCTAGCACCGGGAGCTACCGCCGCTCCGAGCGGGTGGGGATCGCGGTGGGGTTGGCGGAACTCGTCTTCCTCCCCGCCATGGTCCTCTCGCACCCCCGGCTCCCCGAGCTCCTATCAGGGATGGTGACCGTCCCCCACGCCGCGCCCGCCTTCCTCTTCCTGCTGACGGCCAACCTCGGGGCGGTGGTGATGCCCTGGATGATCTTCTATCAGCAGGGGGCGGTGATCGATCGGGGCCTGACCCGCCGATCCATCGGCGCCGAGAGACGCAACACCATGGTCGGAGCGGTCCTGACCCAGCTGGTGATGATCGCCGTGGTGGTGGCGCTGGCGGCCACCCTGGGCACCGCTCATCCCGGCTCGACCCTGCGAACGGTGGGCCAGATGGCGGCCGCACTGGTCCCGCTCCTCGGCTTCACCGGCGCCAGGGTCCTGCTCGGGGTGGGGGTGTTGGGTGCGGGGCTGGTGGCGGCCCTGGTGGCCTCCCTGGCCGGTGCCTGGGCACTCGCCGAGGTCTTCGGCTGGCAGCACTCCTTGAACCGCCGCCCCGGTCGAGACACCGCCCCGTTCTACGCCACCTACACCCTCGCGCTGGCCGCGGGCGCACTGCTGGTGCTGACCCGCACCGACCTCATCAGCCTGGCCGTGGACGCCGAGGTGCTCAACGCCTTCCTCCTCCCGGTGGTGCTCGTCTTCCTTCTCTTGCTGGAGGCCCGAGCCCTCCCGCCAGCGGCGCGCCGCCAGGGCTGGAGGAGGTGGGCCACGGTCGCGGTCTGCGGCCTGGTGGCAGCCGTCGGTGTCCTCGCGGTTCCGATCTCCAGCGGGCTCCGCTGAGAGACGCGGGGAGGTGCGAGCAGGGTCAGATGAAGCGCAGCTCCTGGGCGTCGTGGTCGGGACGAAAGCCGATGGCGACGTATATCGAGTTGGATGTCGGGTTGGCCAGGTCGGTGTAGAGGACCACGTCCCGAGAACCGGCGAGGAGCGCAGCCCTGGCGGCCGCAGCCGTGACCGCCGCCCCGTAGCCGCGCCGCCGGAACTGAGGCGGGGTGTAGACCGGCCCCACCCTCGACACTGCTGCAGCAGTTCGACTGAAGCACGCCATGGCCACCTCCAGACCGCCGTCCCACCAGAGCTGCACATCGCCGCCGGCGAGGCGTCTTCGGGCGACGGCTGACCAATCCAGGGGCGGTGCCTGCGGTGTCGCCTCGTCGTGGAACTCCCTCAGCCAGCGCGAGACCAGCTCGATGTCCTCGGGCGCCCGCGCCGCGGCCGGATGGCCCGCGGCGGCCCTCGGTGCCGCGAGCGCATGGAGTCTGTACAGACGAAGGGCCCTGACCAGCCGCGAGCGCCCACCCGTCAGTTGGAACCAGGCGCGGGCGAAGGCGGACGTGGAGTCCTGGGCCCCATTGACGCCGGGGAGCTGTCGCCCTCGCCGCGCCAGGTCCTGGGCCAGCCCTTCGGCTGCGACGGCCGGCATCCGGGACAGGAAGAGCGCGTGGGGAGGAGTGTGCATCGCCACTCCCACGACCAGCCCCTCGTCCTCCACGGAGATGAAGATGTCTTCGCCCGAGCCCGGTTCAGCTCCGACGGCCATCCGCTCCGCCACGCTGGCCACCACGCTGGAGCTCCAGGGGTCCTCCGAGAGGAACTCTCCGCTGGCACGAAGAAAGTCCCGGGGGTCGCGGTGGACCTCGACCTTCACCGGGGACAGACCCAGGGCTGGTGAGTGCCGGTGGTCACCGCTCCTCGCCGCTGTCCAGGAGGCCGCTGGGATCGGCCAGGCGCGCCACCACGCCGTAGAGGAAGCTGGAGGCCGTCATCCCGTCGATGACCCGATGGTCGAACGAGAGGGTGAGCACAGCGCACCTTCCTGCCACGACCTGCCCTTGGCGCACCACCGGACGGTCCTGGATCTCGTGGATCCCCAGGGTGGCGACGTTGGGCCAGTTCACCAGGGGGGTGGCCAGGAGCCCACCCAGCCTGCCCCCGCTGGAGATG
>JAKAWF010000447.1 GCA_021817025.1 bacterium | reverse complement strand
CTGCGGAGGAGCTGCGCTCGGAACGCCTGGGTGCCCTGGACGAGTTCCTGGTGGCCGATGCCTCCGGCAACCTGCGCTTCCGGCACAACATGCTGCGCGATGCCGCCTACGAGGGGTTGCCCTACGCCCGCCGGCGCGAGCTTCACGCCCGGGCGGGCGAGGTGCTGGAGCGGCGGGCAGGCGGCGAGGCGGCCGAAATCGCCGGCCTTCTCGCCCTTCACTTCGGGCACGCCCTGCAGCACCGCCCGGCCTGGCATTACGCCCGGCTGGCCGGTGATCGGGCCCGGACCGTGTACGCCAGCTTCGAAGCGGCAACCTTTTACGATCAGGCTCTCCAGTCGGCTCGGGCCCTGGGAGACGTCGCCCCGGCGGAGATGCTCCAGGTGGCCGAGGCCCTCGGGGATGCCCGCGGAAGGTTGGGCGAGTTCGCCGACGCGGCCGCGGTCTACCGGTCCAGCCGGCGCTGGGCTACGGCGGGGCCGGAGCAGGCGCGGATCAATTTCAAGATCGCTCTGGCGACTGACCGTGCCGGCAACTACCCGCTCACCCTGAGGACTTTGACCCGGGCGGAGAGGAGCCTGGGGGACGAACGTGGCGCGGAGGCGGCCCGCCTGCGCGCGGAGATCCGCGCCCAGTACGGCCTGGTGCGCCACCGGCAGGGGCGCAGCCAGGACGCCGTGAGCCACCTGCTGGACGCCGTTCGGCTGGCGGACTCCGCCGGCGCCCCCGAGGTCCTGGCCACGGCTCTGGTGCACCTGGACATCGCCGAACTCACCCTGGGTCGCGAGGGGGGCAGCGAGCACGCCAGCCGGGCGCTGGAGATCCTGCGTCGCTTGGGCGACCAGCCCTGGCTTGAAGCCCGGGCCCTCAACCAGCTCGGCATCCGCGCCTACTTCGCCGGCAACTGGTCCCAGGCGGTGGACTTCTACACCCAGTCCTGTGACGCCTGTCGACGCGCGGGGGACGAGTGGACCGCGGCAGTGGGAGCGGGCAACATCGCCGAGGTCCTGGCGGACCAGGGGCACCTGGCGCGAGCCGAGACGATTCTCGAGGAGGCCCTGCGGACCTATCGGGCCGCCGGGACACCCACCTTCATCGGCTACGGAACCATGCTGCTGGGCAGGCTGGCCGCGCGGCGCGGAGACACGGAGCGAGCCCTGGCCCTGCTGGACCAGGCGCGCGCTCTGTCGGCCAGCGACGGCGAGACCCTGCAACTGCTGCAGTCGGACGCCGCCCGGGCGGAGGCCCTGCTGCTGGCGGAGGACTTCTCCTCCGCCATAGAGGTCGGCCAAAAGGTGCTCCGGGATGCCGCTTCGAGCCCCGGGAGCGACCTTTTGGTGGCTTGGGTAGAGCGGGTCCTGGGGCTGGCGCGGGCCGGCCGGGGAGAGGACCCAGACCGGGTCGCGGAGCACCTGCGGGCCTCGGTCGAGATCGCGCGCCGCCGCGGCGCCCGCTACGAACTGGCGCTGTCGCTCAACGCGCTGGCGGACCTCTGGCCCAGCGCGGGGCCGGAGGTCCGCCGGGAGAGCTTGGAGCTCTTCGATCAGCTGGGGGTGGTCGAGACCGCCCGCAGCCTGGGCCGGCTCACGCCGGCCCAGGCCCCTGGCTGATCACCAATACATCGGGTCCCCATTGCCGAAGTTGTTGGTCTGGATGACCACCGTCTCGGCGCCGGCGCTCCACGAGTAGGAGGAGACGCAGGCTTGAACGGGGAAGTACTTGGAGAAGTACCGGTAGATCCAGCTGCCACAGTTGAACAGGAGGCCCTGGTAGGCGAAGCTGCTGCTCCCCTGAACCGGCAGCCAGGTCAGGAACGGCTGGTTGGCCCCGAAGCAGACGGGGGTGTTGTCCTGGTCGCCGTTGGTGAAGAAGCTGGCCGGGAAGGTGAGCGTCACCGTCCCGCCGACGACTGGACCGGTCGTGCCCAGCGGGGTGCTGGTGACCACCAGCGGATCGGCCGTCCTGGATCCGGAGACGAAGTAGTCGCAGTTCAGGGTCCCGGTTCCGAACGCGGCCTCGAGGGAGTAGTTGGTGTTTGAGGTGTTCGTGGTGACACCACCGCCGACCCCGGTGGTCGAGCTCTGCACCTGGACCTGGCAGTTGCCGGTGCAGGTGACCGTGGTCGACTCAGGGGGCGTTGTCGACGCCACCGACACATCACCGATGACGGGACCATAGGCGCCAGCATTGGGGTCGCCGGCGAACGTCAGGGTGGTGCTGTCGGTTGCGGCGGTGAAGGTGTAGCTGGCCGTGGTCCAATTCATGTCCTGCTCGGACTGGCTGCTGGGCATGTCGTAGGTGATGGCCTTCGGGTCATTCCCCGAGGCACTCACGGTTAGCGTCTTATTCTGAATACCGCCATCCGGGTTTCCGGAGAGGTAGAAGGAAGCGATGTAGGTGGCACCGGCCGTCGTGCTGAAGGTCTGAGCGATGGCCCCCGGGGCGAGGCCGTTCATGTCAATGCTCCAGGGATCAGTCGCAGTGGGGCCCTGCCAGTAGCTACCGATCCAGTCGACACTGCCAGAGGTGACTGTCCAGTCCTGGATGGCGTTGTCGTTGTAGGTGGTGTTGGGGGGAGTGGACGATGTAGAGAACAGCGTGTCGAACCCTGAGCCCCCGTTTTGGTAGTTGCCAGCGCTGAAGTTGCCATTGGAGAAGCTGTTGGCGATGGTGGCCGCCTGAACGGGCCCCGTCATAACTAGCGCTGCCAGCGTGACTGTGGCTGCCGCCAAGAGTCTTATCTTCACCTAGAGAAGATCCTCCCAACCTGCCGTGGCAGGTCACTTGCTCCGGGGCGGGGCCCGCCAGTGGCTCACCGCAGTCCAGGCGGCCGTCATCTCGGACTGCAGGTCATCGCCTCCCCAGGGTGCGCATCAGATTAGTGGAACCCCAACTGACGGTCAAGTCATAGGCTGACACAAAAAAGTTAGGCTGCGGGCCGGGGTCCCAGATCGGAACATGGGAGTTCTGCGGGCCAGGCTGTCCCTGCTTCCTCCCGCCCGCATCCGTGCGGACCGTTCCGGCAGGGCCAGCGTCGCCCCGGGGGCATGTCGGTCTCCGAAGTGCGGGGCGCCCGCGGCCCAGCCGGCCCAAGATAATCGGGGGATGCGCTACATCGATGTGGACGGCCGCCAGCTATCGGTGGTCGGCCTGGGGTGCTGGCAGTTCGGCGAGAAGGGCTGGGGATATGGCCGTGAGTTCGGGGAGGCGGAGTCTCTGGCCATCGTGCGCCGGGCGCTGGAGCTCGGCGTCACCGTCCTGGA
>JAKAWF010000446.1 GCA_021817025.1 bacterium | reverse complement strand
CGCCTGGCCGAGCCAGGCTTCAGCCCGGAGTATAGGGCCTGCCGAGGGAGGGGTCAAATCCGACCGTCCGGTGGGGCGGCCCGACCTCCGCCCCCTGGCTGCCGCCAGAGGTCTCCGAGTGACCGTCACAGCTCCGTGGGATGGGATGACGGTTTCGTTGCCCACCGGCCCGGGTAGACCCGCGACCCCAGTGGTTTTGGTGTATGTGAAAGTGCAACTGCGCCTGGTTCCTCCCCCATCGGCTGTTGACCGCCGTGGGCCGGCCGCTCCCCGGGCTCTGCCGCCCCCGGATGGCGTCACGACCCCTTCCGGAGTCGTCGCGGCCAAGGGCGGGGCCACTTGGCCACCTGGCTGGACCACCTGGGCACCAGAGCCCAGCGGGAGGTGGTGGTGATGATGGGCTGGTTGTCTCGGTCGTTGGAGCGAACTGCACGGCATTCGTTTGACAAGAGCGCCGAGCAACAGCGAGGGCAGGTGGCCGTCCTCTTCGCTATTGCGGCGGTGGCCATCGTCGTGACCGCCGGACTCGCACTAGACGCCGGCCAGAGCTTCGTCTCGCAGCGTGCCCTCCAGGCAGGGGCGGACACAGCTGCTCAGTCGGGAACGTCGATGCTGCAGGCCGACTTCACGGCCTGCGTCAACTCTCAGCCCTTGCCGTACACGACCTCCGATATCTCGGCGGCAGTCACCAAAATCGTCTCCGACGCGGCGGCCGCCCAGGGCAGGGCGACAAGCCCTCCCGTGACCACATTTGTCGCCTACTCCTCGTCCGCCACACCCGCCCTTTCCGACCTGGGATTAGTGTCCGCCTACACAGGGCAGTTTTGTGCGGAAGGCGGGGTCTGGGGAGGGCCGTCAGGAGTCAAGGTCGCCACCACCGAGACCCGTCCCACGTTCGTCCTTCAGCTCCTCGGGATCCGGACCGCGACGGAGGACGCCGCGGGTACAGCGGTCTTCGGTTACGTCGGCGGCGGCGGGGCGCCGTTCGCCACGTGGGACGCCGCCTGCTACCACTCGTCGAGCGACCAACCACTGGTGAATGGCGACCCTGTCGTCCTTCTATCGCCGGTGTGGTACAAGTACACATGCGGCTTCGGGACGCCTGCCAGCTTCAAGGGCTACATCGATCCGATCACCCCGATTACGCTCCCGATGACTAACCCAAGCTGCATCCAGACGGGGCCCGGAGTCGGGATCAAAACCCCGCCGACCCTTCAGGTTGGCACGACATACCTCATCCCGGAGATCGGTTCTTATACGAAAGGATATTGTCCCGGCTATAACTCCACCAACGCTGGGCCGTATATGCTCACGTACACTGGGATGCTCGCGGTGACGGTCACAAGCGAGACGTCCACCACGATCCTGGGCCAGGTCACCAACACTAGCCCGACCGTTTCTGGGGTTACAATCTGCCCGATAGGCGACTCCTCGTGCTCGAGCTCCTTCGTCCCAACATCGCCGACCGGCGTCGAGCTCTACCAATAAATACAGTGACCCGAAAGGCACGGTCGCGAGGACAAAGCCTTGTTGAATTTGCCTTGGTGGCCCCGATCCTACTGCTCTTGCTCAGCGGAGGAGCCGACCTAGCCCGAGCATATTTCGTGGGTATCCAAATCGCCGATGGTGCCCGCCAGGCTGCTCTGTATGCCTCAGACAATCCGCCAGTCAACGGAGTGTCCCCGTCTGGTTACACGCCGGCCGAACTGGAGACGATCGCCGAGAGCAATGCGGGATCTACCGCGGGCCTCCTGGGCTGTCCAAGCGCGGACATTACCGTCACAGTGGGGTCTACCACGGCGTACGGCAGTTCGGGAAGCTTCTACCAACCGATCTCCGTAAGCTGCGCTCTGCCTCTCCTCACTCCTCTTCTTCCTTCGCCCGTGCACATCTCCTCGAAGGCCGAGGCGCTGATCGTGCCAGCCTCATGACCGCTCTGAGCCGTGGCCGGAAGTCAAGTGCGGGCCTGAGGGGGCCCCAGGTAACTCGCGGCGCCACCATGGTCGAGTTCGCACTTGTCGCCCCTATATTCCTGGCGGCCGTGATCGGCCTGTTCAGCGCAGTGATGTTCGTGCTCGAGGTCCAGGTGGCGAACCAGTCGGCCCAAGCAGCCGCCCGCTGGGGGGTAGCAGCGGTCAACTTCTCTGGGACAAGCCCGAGTCCCCAGTGCCCGGCCGTTACTCCTCCCACGGGGATGGTTACCGCTGCCAAAGCCGCCGCGGGCCCCTTCGCGACCAACCTCTCGGTCGCCGACGGAGGAGGCACGGCCACCACCGGAGGGGCCGTCGGGTCCGCGTTCTGCCAGATCACAGTCTCCATCCCGACGTTGGGCTTCGGAGGGTACTTCGGGATCGGGCCCAAGTACGTAACGGCGACCGCCGTCGACTATGTGACCTGATCGCCGGGATGAATTTCGGTCGAGGGGCTCCGTATCAAGTCGGCGACACTCCGTCCCCGGAGCGGCGAGACGGTGCAGACTATGGGGCGTGGCGCAGGGTACCTACCAGGCGGGGTCGTCGGCCGACTTCGACCGCCTCTACCGTGACACCTATGCCCGAGTTCTCCAGACGGTGACGGCGATCGTACGGGAGCCTGCGGCCGCCGAGGACTGCGTCCAGGAGGCGTTCGAGCGCGCCTACGCTGCCTGGCCCCGCTTCCGCCCGGATGCCCCGGCTCCGGTCTGGATCCACCGGATCGCCATTAACGTGGCCCTCACCTACCGACGGCGACTCACGCTCCGCCAGGTGGGAGAGACCATCCGCCGCTTGGGGCGCCCCGAATTCGTGGCCGACGCCACCAGGACAACCGACCAGATGGACCTGGTGTCCGCCCTCCAGGGTCTGCCGGCGCGCCAGGCTGCGGCCCTGGTGCTGCGCCACCTTCACGGGTACACCAACCGGGAGATAGCGTCGGCCATTGGTGTGCCGGAGCGGACCGTGGCTTCCCGCCTCGCGGCTGCCAAACGCAAGCTGGCGGAGAAGCTGGCCGAACCGGGCAACCATGCGCCGTGGACTGGCACCGACCCAGAGGTGCACAGGGGCCCCGGGCCTGGCCACCCCCAGGTCCCGAGGCGGGGTACGTCCAATGCCTGACGAGTTCGACAGCTGGCTCGGCCGGTCCCTGGCAGAAAGCCTTGGCTCTGCAGGCGCCGACCCTCCACCACCGCGGTATCGAAGGTCTTCCGGTCACGCCCGGCGGCGCCTGCGGGTGTGGTGGCCGGCCTCCCGCGCTGGCTTCGGTGCCCTCCTCCTCGGCTCGGCGCTTCTC